>JAUICI010000015.1 GCA_030427935.1 Bacteroidia bacterium
GGGAGCCTACGCATTCACAACAGGTCTTTTGAAAAAGATTGGAATCAAAAATGAGATTGAAAATTGGAGAAAAATTAAGGATGAGAAAAAAACAGAATCCTTTACAATTTATCATATCCTAAAAGATCTGGAAGAGGAAAAAATGATCAAAGAATTGGGTTATTCAGATGATAGTATCGCCTATGCTGCGCTGACTCAAAGATTGAAATTGGATGAAGAAGAAAAGGATAGTTTAGAGTTTAAAAAACTACTGAAATTGGAATATAAAAATCAGCCTTTCCATATTTATGTCTACAAATACAAAAAGCACATCGACAAGAAGTATGCTTATGCAAAATCCAAAAATGAATGGGCTCTTGCGATGGTAGGCATCATGCCAGAAAACGAAGAGAAAAAGATTCTTCCCGGATTAATTGAAATTGGAATTACTGTAAAAGTCAATGAGACAGAAGAGGAAGTCATCCAAGAAAAACTAAAAACCCTCCGATTTCTGGAAAGAGAACGTGTTAGTTTGAATGATCGGGATTATGGGTATATGTATGATTATTAGGGGAGTTCTAGGTTTTAGGTAATAGGTAATAGGTAATAATTAATAGGAAATAGGTATTAGTCTGATTTATTTTTTTTGAATGATTTAAATGGGTAGGATTTTATTTTTGATGGCTTGTTTTATTCTGGGATGTTCTTGTGAATCGTTATAATGAAAATCTTTCCATTCACTTTTTCCTTTTCCCCTTTTACTTCTTACTTCATTTCACACTAAAGCAATCCCATCTGCTTCAATCTTGATAAGCTTTTGCTTGTAGAGGTTCCCAATGGCTCTTTTGAATGCTTTTTTACTGATTCCGAATTCGGTATTGATGTCTTCGGGGTCTGACTTATCGTTAAATGCTAAGTAACCTTCGGCTTCTTTTAATTTATCCAAAATAAGTTGCGAATGAGGATCCACGCTTGCTTTATAGCCTATAGGGTCTAAAGAAATATCAATTTTACCGTCTTCTCTGACCTGTTTAACATAGGCTTTCATTTGATCCCCAACACGCACATTCTTGTGCAAGTCTGAATGAAAAACAAGCCCTCTGTAGAGGTCATTTACAATACAAAAAACACCCAAATCAGAAACTTCATAGAACATGATATCTACTTCTTGTCCTGCTTCAACTTTGATATCTTCGAAATACAGGAAATCATTGACTTTACAAGATCCTATCAATCGATCCGTTTCTTCATCCAAGGTTAAAAAAACGACATGCTTTTCACCTTCATGCATTTCTTTGATCTGCTCAGCATAAGGAACCATGAGGTCTTTCGGCAAGCCCCAATCCATGAACACGCCATATTGCGAAACCGCTTTCACTTCTAACAAAGCAAATTCCTCAAGCAACATCTTAGGTCTTTTGGTAGTGGCAATGATTCGGTCCTCGGAATCTGTATAAACAAAAACCTCTACCTCACTACCAATAGTCATGTCTTCCGTCACATAAGCGTTTGGAAGCAAAACTTCTTTTTCTTCATCGTCAATCAAGTACAAACCATTCTCCGTTTGTCTTGTGACTTTCAATTTATTGATCAGACCTAATTCCATACTGTTGGCAAAGGTAGTCAAAGGATTTTAGGCATCAAACAGGTCGGACGACAAATAGCGGTCTCCCCGATCACAAACAATGCTGACGATTACTCCTTTTTTCAATTCTTGAGCCAATTTCAAAGCAACAAAAGCCGCTCCACCAGAACTCATCCCGGCGAAAACCCCAGCTTCTACTGCCAATGCACGAGCCTGTTCCCTAGCCTGATCTTCTGAAACATCGATGATCTGATCCACTTTTGAGGCATTAAAAATTTCGGGCAAATATTCTTTTGGCCACCTTCGAATACCTGGGATTTTGGAATCTTCTGTGGGTTGAACCCCAACTATTTGAACCTTTTTATTCTTTTCTTTTAAAAAAGTTGAAGTCCCCATGATCGTTCCAGTAGTCCCCATTGCCGAGACAAAATGTGTGACTTTACCTTTGGTGTCTTTCCAGATTTCCGGACCAGTTGACTTAAAATGTGCTTTCCAATTATCATTATTGGAAAATTGATTCAATAAAGTATAACCTTCTTCATCCGCCAATTTCATGGCAAAATCTCTTGCCCCTTCTATTCCTTTATTGGCATCGGTCAAAATAACATTTGCGCCATAAGCTCGCATTGTTTTCACTCGTTCAATCGTAGAATTTTCGGGCATAACCAAAGTCATTTTAACCCCAAGTTGTGAGCCGATAAGGGCTAAAGCAATCCCAGTATTTCCGCTCGTAGCCTCTACTACTGTGTCTCCCTTTTTTAGTTCGTTTCTTTTTAAGGCCGATTGGATCATGTTTAATGCAGCACGATCTTTTACCGAACCACCGGGATTATTCCCCTCCAATTTGACATACCATTTTACTTTTCGATTTCCAGTTAAATGACTCAAATCCACCAAGGGGGTTTTCCCAATTTGCTCAATGATTCCTTTAGCTTGCGACATTTTTCTTTTTAATTATGTTTTCATATTTATGGATCACATTCGAATAGGCAGGAACGGATTCCGTAATCCAAACATTGGCACCGATAGTACTATTCTCTCCAATAATTGTATCTCCTCCTAAAATAGTAGCATTTGCGTAAATAACGACATTATCTTCCACTGTGGGGTGTCTTTTCTTTCCAAGCATTCCCTTTGAAATATGAAATGCTCCTAGAGTCACTCCTTGATAAATCTTGACATTATTTTTTATGATTACCGTCTCTCCAATAACAGTTCCCGTCGCATGATCAATGAAAAATGAATCTCCAATTGTAGCTCCAGGATGAATATCCGTTCCGGTAACACTATGTGCATACTCTGTCATCATCCGTGGTAAAACTGGAACATCCAATTGATACAAGACATGCGCTAACCGGTAAATCGATATTGCTTGAAAACCGGGATATGCCAAATACACCTCATCCAAAGACTTTGCTGCCGGATCATTCGCTTCAATTGCTCGTGCATCCAAATCCAATTTCACTCGAACCTCATCTAATTGCTCAAAAAACCTTCCCCAAACTGTTTCTGCATCGGCTAAACCAAGTTTTTCAAAAACATTTAAGAAGTTTGATCGAACCTCATCATAATGATACTCTCGCTCAACCTCATCTTCAAACAAACCGTAAAATAGGTCTTCCGTTAATTCATCAACTTCTCTTTTGACTCGCAAATTATACTTCTTCATACTTTCCCATTAAACTAGCGCTCGTTTCCAACGAGTGCTAAAAATTCCAGGCGATTCAAACGCCCCTAATAAAAATAAATACCAAACACTAAAGCAGTAAAAACAAAAAACACTTAAACAAAAAAAAGCCCCTGATTTCTCAGAGGCTTTTGATATATAATTAATCTTTTAAAAAAATTAAATACAGTGCTTAGCCTCCGTTCGGGGGGAACAAAAACAAAGACAACATGTATTTAATTTTAAAGCGTTCATTTCTACTTTCTTGGAGACAAAGTTAATTCAATTTTTTTTCTTGTCAACCCGATGATAAAAATTTAACATAAAAGTTAAGTTCTATTTTTAGTTGCGTCCCAAAAGCTATCGCGACAAATTGTTAGTTCCGATTTGTAATCGGGACAAAACAGCACATAAGGTCCGGATTAAAAATCCGAACCAACTTAGATCCAACTATAGCTCTCGCATCAACAACTCATACATCGCAATCATGGATTCGATATCACTTTTATGAACAATCTCATCTGGCGTATGCACGTGATCTTCTGGAGCACCAATAAAACACCAATCAATTGGCAAATAGGATTTTTGTAATGCGGTACCATCACTTCCTCCTGCACTTTCCACTTCCAATTGGTATTTGATATCTGATTTTGATGCGATGTCTACTATTCTGTCAACATATTTCTTTCTCGGAATCCCTGAATCTCTCAATGAAATAGCTACTCCTCCATTATGTTTTACTCCGTTTGTAACCCAAGTAATATCGGATATCAGCGCTTGTCGACAACCATATTCCTCATACAAATACTTTGCACAGAAAGCCACACTTACACCTCCATGTTCTTCATAAGTTGAAAAAACAATCGCCCCATTCTCAAGTGTTTCAGCAACCTTTAATGCAGAATACACACCTAAACGGTTATCCATGTAGGGTGACTGAATATATTCTTCTGTTTCTCGGAAATTTGGTTTGAAAGACAAGCAGGTTCCTCGATCAATTTCGCGGTCAAAAACATATTGGATTTTCATCTCATTATTGTCGTTCTCCAAGACCATCAATTCGGTTTCGATCTTTCCTTTTGAATCCTCTCCAACCAAGGCTTTTCCATCAATAATTTTTGGTCCTCCTACCTTGATCAACTCTTTCTCATAACCTGTTGTATAACCAATCGTATCAGTATGCGCATAAATAGCGGTTCTTGGTTTGCCAAAAACTAAGATCAGACAATCCTGAAAATCTTCTCCTTCAACAATTTTAGGTTGAACTTTCCAATTGGATGCGTGCGCTTTCACGTAGTTTAAGATAAAGTCTTTTATCCGACTCTCGTCTCCAGACACTCCTTGTACTTCTACTAATTTCTTTAATAGTTCCATTATATGATTTCTTGTTTTATCAAGTCTACGCTCTCAAATCCCTCCAATTTCGATTTTATGAAATCTACTTGATCCAATTCAATTTCTACTCCCAAGGTACAATCTGCTTCCATTATCTGCTTCACAATATTCAATTGATTTTCTTTCAAGAGATTCATCACCATGGGCATGTCTTCATAATTACAGTTAAACTCAATCATTTGTTTAACGGTATCCTCAAATATATCGGCTTGTTCAAGAGCATCTTTAGCTGCAGCTTTATATGCCGTAATTAAGCCTCCTACTCCCAATTTTGTTCCCCAAAAATAACGTACTACGATTATTAAGACATTGGTTAACTCGAAGGACTCGATCTGACCTAAAATGGGTTTTCCAGCAGAATTTGAAGGTTCTCCATCATCATTCGCTCTAAAGTGATTACGATCATAACCCAACATCCAAGCATAACAGTGGTGACGCGCATCGTGGTATTCCTTCCGGATTATTTCCTGAGCCTCCTTGATTTGCTCTTCCGTTCTCACAGGAAGCGCTATTCCAATAAATTTGGACCCTTTCTCCTTGTAAAAACCTTCTGACCTATTTTTTATGGTTTTATATCTTTTCGTCATCTTGGATATCCCGCAAATTTAAATAAATTGTCCTTGCATGAATAAAGACTGAATGAACTAAAGACTTTTTAACCAATAACCAAGAACCCGTTCGACAGGCTCAGGGCAAGCTTAGAACTTAGAACTTAGAACTTAGAACCAATATAATGAAATACACATCCTTCATCCGTGGAATTAATGTATCCGGAAAGAACATTGTAAAAATGGCTGATTTTAGACTTGAATTGGAAAAAGCAGGCTTAGAAGATGTCCAAACTTATATTCAAAGTGGCAATGTTGTGAGCAACAGCAAGAGTGAGAGTGAGGAGGTTTCGAAGACAATTGTGGGGGTATTAAAAGATCATTTTGATGTAAACGTGCCCGTGATGACAATGGATTTGGACTATTTGAAAAAGGTTATAGCATCCAATCCATACAAAAATGAGGACCCAAAGAAAACGGCCATTGGCTTTCTTAATAAAACACCAGAAATGATGGATTTACCAGGAATAAAAGATGAGAAATATGCGATTGGTGATCAATGCATTTATCTTTTTTACCCGAGTGGAATGGGAAAGTCCAAGTTGAGCAATGCGCTAATTGAAAAGAAAATGGAGGTTGTCTCCACCATGCGAAATTTGAATACTTGTAATAAAATGCTGGATTTGATGGGTTGATGTTTTAATGTGAAAATGTGCTAATTTTGGATTATGAGTAAACTTCACCTATCTGCTGTAATCGTTGGACTTCTTCTTGGTTATTTTTATTTAGATATAATTTCACAGGGTGTCTATTTATTTTTTGGACCACAGTTGATGACACCTTTATTAAGCTTTGGAAATTGGGTAAATTTATTAGCCTTATTTCTATTTATTATTGTACCTCATGTTCTAGCGGTATTTATTTTTTCTAGAATAGCTTTGAATTCGATGAAAAAGACTGATCCTTTTAAATTGTCCATCGTTTATTTTGGAATTTCAGAAACAATTGGGACTCTTCTAAGACAAAGAATCGAAAATCCTGACATAGATTTCAAAATGATTCTAATGCAACTTTTCGTAGTTTTTTTCTTTGGGTCAATATTCTCCATTATAATCGCTTCATATTTTGGAAACAAACGAAAAAAGAAACTATCCAAAAACTCAGAAATCATCGATGAAAAATAAAACCTTACTTATCTTATATTCGGCTCTTTCTTTTCCTTTCTTTTTGCTTGGACTGTTCAACTATGGGAAAGAATTGGATATTTCCATGCATGACACCTATATCGTGGTTGACACGATGCCATTCTTCTTCTTTTTTGGGGTATTTGGTTTAATTCATTTGGTGATTTATGGTTTACTGAGATCGAGACAAACCCTTAAATTGCTGGATAGGATTATTCTTTTTGTTCATCTAACAAGTCTATTTTTAATTGTATATGCGATTTATGGGATACTCTCCATCACACTAGAAAACTACAGAAGTAATTTTCAAATCTATGATTACCTTTTTATGACTGGCTTCATTGGATTGATTGGAAATCTCTTTCTTCAAATTCCGAATGCTCTGTTTTCAAAAAGAAAGAAAATTTAGTTCTTCGCCTTTTCGATCAATCACTACAAACATATTTCTGAAACTGTTCAGCTTTTTTATACCCCAACTGAATACTGGTTTCTACATCCAAACAACCATTCTGAGATCGGTTGCTCATATAATAAGCCAAACCTCTGTTGTAATAAGCTTCAGCATATTCCAAATTCAAAGAAATTGCCTCTGTATAACTATCTATAGCGTCATCGTATTTCCCAAATAACAACTCCACATTTCCTTTCAAATTCCAGTTTTCAGCTTTGTCGGGATCCATGGCTACTAATTCTTGGGCATCAATCATGGCTTGGGCTTCATTCCCCAAAACTTTATTGGTAAATGCAAGATTGTACAGGGCCTCTGAATATTCAGGATTATTTTCCAAAACCTGATTGTAGTCTTCTAGAGCTCCTTTCATATCCCCCATTTCTTTCTTTACTACGGCTCGAGCCAAAAAAGAATTTCGCTCATTTTTACTTATCTCAATTGCTTTGTTCAAGTCTTCTAATGCCTTTTTTTGGTTTCCTTGAGCGCGGTAATTAAGACTTCTATTGTAATAGGCCATCGCAAAGTCAGGATCAATTGAAATGGCCTTTGAATAGGCCTCAAGGGACTCATCGTACCTTTCCTGACCAAACAGCAACATCCCTTTCAAATCATAAGCTACAGCCAAAACAGTATCCGCATTGAATACAGAATCCAAGTTTAACTCGGCTTGATCCCAGTCTTTTTTGAGTATGCAAATATACGTTCGTTTCAGTGGCTCTAAAAATCCTAGACTATCCTGATCATATTCAATCGTATCCAATACTTTCAAAGCCTGATCGTATCTTCCAAGCGCAATAAGATCGTCAATTTGCAATTCTCTGGATTCGGTATTCTCTGGGTTCAGACTAATCGCTTTTGAAATATCTTCCATGGCTCCTTTATAATCCATGGCCATCATTTTCAGTTTAGCTCTTTCGTTATAGATATACTCCGAATATGGATTAATCCTTAAGGCGTATTGATAATCAATATTAGCTTCTTGAAATCGTTGCAAAAAACGATATACAAGAGCTCTTTTCATGTAAGCTCTAGCATATGATCTGTCAATACTAATCGCTTTGGTATAATAGGTTAAAGCATTATTCCAATCACCACTACTTAGAAAATTATCTCCGGTCTGAATGTGCTTTTCGGCTTCTTGTCTAGGACCGAATTGTCCATATGCAATCGAACTCGAGCATAGCATGAGAAAAATTGCAAAACGAAAGACTGAGATATATTTGATATAATTACTAGCCATTATGATAGTTTTACTATTAACAAATTAATTTCGCATAAGTTCACTCTTCTCTAAAGTTAGTGAATGATCTCAAATAATTTACAAGGAAAAATTTAGGATGTGATAGAAGAATTTCAATTCTTACCCCCTCTTCTTAGCTACATTATGCCGAATTTTTTCAGTTGATTTTTCGAATTTTTTATGTGGATGAGAAGTCAGCTTTAATACAGTAATTTCACTAGGAATGCCTATTCTTCCCGGGTAACCTAGAAAACCAAATCCGCGATTCACATATAAATACCGATCGTTCTCTTCATACAAGCCTCCCCAATACTTATACTTGATTCTAGCCGGTGAAATTTTAACATATTTCGTCTCCACTCCCATCTGAAATCCATGGGTATGACCGGCTAAAGTCAAATGCATTTTCTTTGGGTGATGCTGGACAACTTCGGTAAAATGAGAAGGATCGTGTGATAATAAAATAGTCACATTCACATCTTCCATTCCCTTAATCGCTTGCTCAAAATCTCCAGACTGTCGGAAACCTTTCCCCCAGTTTTCAACCCCAACTAATCCTACTTTTGAATTCCCTGATTTTAAGATTCGATGCTCATTCAAAAGCAAATCCCAGCCCATTAGTTGCTGACCCAATTTGATGTTCTCGATATCATCTAAATGTTGCTCTTCATCTGGCCAATTGGTATAATCGCCATAATCGTGGTTTCCTAAAACCGAAAACACCCCTTCTTTGGCCTGTAATTGACTCAAAATATTCTCAAAACCTTGCAATTCATCTGATCTGAAATTCACAAGATCTCCAGTGACACATATCAAATCTGCTTCTTCTTGGTTTACGAGTTCAACTCCATGGGCAATTCGACTTCTACGAAAAAAACTACCTAAATGAATATCTGATAATTGAACTATTTTAAAGCCCTCCAAATCTTCTGGTAGATCTCGAATATAAATCTCTACATACTCTTTCTTAATTCGAATGCCTCCACTAATAATTCCTCCAAATAAAAAGATAGCTGGCACAAAAGAAAATCCAAGATTCCACCACATGAGATTCCCTGCTCGTGCAACACTGTAACCATCCAGCGAAGCGAGTGCATTGGTTGTCAGTTTAAAGTCAAATAAAATGCCATCGATCAATAAAGAACCTATTAAAAACAGCCCTTTAACCGAAAAATAAGAAACGATTACAGAAACCATCACGTTTTGATATCGCGCTTTCAAAGGTTTGATGAAGTAAAATTGCAAAATGGCATAAACCGTTACGATCGTCAGCAAAATATACTGGGAATACCAAATTCGAATTCCGAAATCAGAAAAATTTTGAAGTAAAAGCTTGACCGGAAAATACAAGTATATATCAGTAAGCAATACCAATAGAAGAACAAATGCTATGCTTTTTTTCCTTTTCAAAATGCGCGAATTGAATCTAAATTTCCTTTTGCCAAACTAATAATAAAATTTCTTCGTTTTATATTTACAGAGACTAAATTTACTCGATGTTGCGAAAATTACTTCTTAGCCTTATCATAGGCTTTTCTATGTTTTCTTATGGACAAGAAAAACAAGCTCATGTCCCTGGGGAAGTTTTGTTTCAATTGAAAACGGAATATTCGATTGAAGCGTTCCAAAATAAATTGGCGCGTAACAGCCTGTTTTCAGGTGAATTATTTAATCTTCGGCTTATAAGTAAGAATGTCAATATCTTCAGTTTAAAATTTGACCCAAATTCTTTTGAACACGAAGAAGTATTGCACTATTTGAGAATTCAGAAGGAAATTTCCTATGCGCAGAACAATCGCTATGTTCAAACTCGAGCAACCACACCAAACGATCCTGAGTTCACGAATCAATGGCATTTGGAAAACACAGGACAAACTGGTGGAACTATAGGCTCTGACATTAGTGCAACCGATGCATGGGACATCACAACTGGCGGTCTTACGGCGCATGGAGATACAATTGTTGTTTGTGTCATTGAAGAACAAGGAGCAAACTTAACTCTTCCAGAATTAGCTCCGAATGCCTGGAAAAATATTCACGAAATTCCCAATAATGGAATCGATGATGATAATAACGGCTATGTCGACGATTATCTTGGATGGAATATTCAAAATAGTACCGATGATATTGGAAATGGAAACCATGGAACTCAAGTTTCTTCAGTAATTGGAGCAAAAGGCAATAATAATTCTGGAGGTTCAGGCATAAACTGGGATATTCAAATCATGATGATAAAAGGTGTCGTTCCTGCGAGTGAATCTAGTGTGCTTGCGGCTTATGACTACCCACTTACCATGAGAAAAATGTACAATCAATCCAATGGAACACAAGGTGCTTTTGTTGTAGTAACGAATGCTTCTTGGGGTGTGGATAATGCGGATACAGCCTCTTATCCTCTTTGGTGTGCTTTTTATGATTCCTTAGGGGTTCATGGTATTCTGAATGTTGGTGCAACGGCTAATAATAACGTAAATGTGGATATCGCCGGGGATATGCCGACCATGTGTGGAAGCGATTATTTGATCTCCGTTACAGCCACAGACCACAATGATGCCCGAAACTTTTCTGGATATGGAGCTGTCAGCATCGATTTAGCAGCTCCTGGTCAGAACGTTCACATGATGAATGCTGGAGGAAGTTGGGGACCTTCAACAGGGACTTCATTTGCTTGTCCTGCTGTTGCCGGTACCGTAGCCCTGATGTATTCCATCGATTGTCCTTCATTCATGGCCTTGGTCAAATCCGATCCTGCTGCTGCAGTTCTAATGGTAAGACAAGCGCTTCTAGATGGGGTTGATCCTGTTGCCGGACTTGCTGGTGAAACCGTCACTGGGGGTCGATTAAATACTTTCGAAGCCCTGAATGAATTACTCGATCAATGTGATACAAATGAATGCTCATATGCCTATAGTATTCAATTAGATAGCATAACCGATACAACGGCCAGAATTGATTGGGATGGTATTTCAGAAAGCTATTGGTTTTACTTTAAAGAAGCTACTGCCTCGTCTTTTGATTCCGTTCAGGTAGACACCAATTTTGTATTTCTGGACACCCTTGTATTTTGCACGGAATACGATTTTTATTTGATCACGGATTGTGATACAGCTTTCAGCAATCCAACGGTTACTTACGGATTTACATCAGACGGATGTTGTGAAAGCCCAAATATTCTGGTCGATACAATAGCTTCAACGACGGCATCTTTTTATTGGGACCCCATTTATTCTGCAAATGATTACTCGATTCGTTACAGGATTTTAGGAACCTCAACGTGGACCGAACAAACGGGGATTTCCGATACGTTTCATCTGATCTCTGGATTAGTTGAATGTGAAGATTATGAAATTCAGATTCAAACCAATTGTAGTCAAATTACCACCAGCTACTCCAGTTCCTTTGAGTTCAAAACAAAAGGCTGTGGAGCTTGTTACGATCAACAATATTGTGATGTACAAGCGGGAAATTCGAATTTAGAATGGATTGAGCGCGTACAATTAAATTGGATGGATTACACTTCTGGAGATAATAATGGCTACTTATTCAATGACACGGTCACAACAACTTTAGTTGCTGGGGATCAATACACCATCGCGGTAACACCAGGTTATGCTGGTTTCAATTTTACTGAGAACTTTGGTGCTTGGATTGATTTCGACCAAAACGGTGTTTTTGATGCATCTGAAAGAATACTAGCTGGATTTGAAAATGGTCTGATTAACGATGTATTTACAGTGCCCGCTAGTGCTGTTTTAGGTCAAACTAAAATGAGGATTACCATGGTTGGCCAATCTGGAGGTGGAGATCCTTGTCCTTCTATTCAAATTTCCGGTGAAATTGAAGACTATTGTATTTGGATTTCCGATGTAGCTTCTACTTCTGAACCATTGAATGAAACTGAAGTAAAAGTCTACCCGAACCCTACGAATGGCCTTATTCAAGTTCAATTGAATAAAGTGAGCGCAAACAATCACCTTGAAATTTATGATGCACAAGGAAAGCTTGTTTTGAATGCAAATCTGAACGACACACATAATCAATTAGATATTAGCCATTTGCAGAATGGTGTATATTATTTGAAAATAAAAAATAGACAAGCAATTCTAAAAATTGAGAAGTTGATCAAACTCGAATAGAGTTCAATTATTGGATTTGTAAGGAATCGGGAATCTTTTAGAATACTTCCATTCTTTAGAAAATTTGTCTAAATTGCCAATTGAAAACCGAAACGAAAACGACACCCCAAACATGCTTGTATTTGAGGGGTAACAATGCAATGAGATTACTATTTGTTTACTTTCTGATGTTTGCTATTGCTCCTGTATTCACACAGGAGTTTCAGTCTGTAAATAAAAATCCTATTGAAAATTCATTTAACACCCGTTATCTAGGAAGCATTGGAGAACAACATTTTGCTTTAAATTTTAATGTAAATGTCTTCAGAAATGAAGTCAAAGATATCGATGAGGATAAAATAGATCCCAAAACGGAATTGTTCCTTTTGGTTTTTGACAAAGAAGCCAATCTTCAAAAGAAAGTTGTCCTTGATTATGAATACAAATTTCAAGAAATCCTATTTGCTGGAATCATCCAAGATCATGTTAGTCTAATTTACTCTTCCAAAAAAGGAAAAGGTACAATTCAAGAAAATTTTGATGTTACGGGAAACAAAATGGATTTCTCAATCTTCTCAGAAGAGAAAAAGAAAAACTACATAAAAGCTACGGCCTCCAATAATTTCATTCTCCACATCACAAAAGAAGATTGCAATGTTTACAATTCGGAACTGAAAAACATAGACAAATTCACTTTTCAAACGGATAGCATTTTGGAAGTAATTGATTACAACGGTGGTTTTCTGATGTTGCACATTAAGGACAATCAACCTGAATTGATTCAGTACACCAATGGAAGTTTGAAAAAAAGCAGTCCACAAGTAAGTAAAACTTGGGTTTGTAAAAGTCCTAAAATCAGTATAGATCCAGATAAGCCAGAAATATTTTATCTGACTTATTTGATTGGAAAGACTACAGGCAAGCCAGGAGGATGGGATTTTTACGATACACGTTTAGACATGAACTATCGTTCGAAAGGTGCTCAAATAGTCTACTACAATGGTGTGGATGACATCCAGAAAGAAAGATCTTTGCTGTTCGAATCAAACATCGTTTATGGAACGAACCCAAATGCCAATTCAGAACAAAACATGGGTTGCACAAACCTGAGAAATCTAGGATTGGTAAAATTTAATAATGCCCTACTCCTCCTTTTTGAAGAACAAACCATGAAAATTACAGTTACAGTGAATCAATTAACTGGAACTAAAAAAGTAAATCACCATTTTAAGTACCACGACATCATCTTCCTAAAAGTGGGTGAAATGACATCCATACAAAACTTCCTGATTAAAGCTTGCGAAACCAATATGGATGAAAATCAATTTGGTTCTTTTGATGTTTTGATAAAAGAAAACAAACTGAATTTATTGTTTAATCAAACCTATATTAGAGAAAACAAACACAAACTGCTAACCGCAGGAATTGACTTGTATTTAGAGACTCAAGATAAAACTTTAAACGAAACCTTCAACCAACACGATCTTAATCTCGTTCTAAATCCTACCCGAAATTATGTAAAGTCTAAATACTTTTTAGCTTTGCAAAACGGATTTTTTGATTTGACTTTCTTGGAAGAATAAGATGCTGAAAGTTGTATATTATACCATACTGATTCCATTTTCGTACTTACCGTTCAAGGCTTTGTGGTATATGGCTGACGTGGCCTATTTTATACTTTATTATGCCTTAAACTATAGAAAGGATGTCGTTCGAAACAATCTGAAAAATGCCTTTCCAGAAAAATCCTGTGAGGAATTAAGAACAATCGAAAGAAAGTACTATCAACATCTGTGTGACCTCTTTTTTGAAATAATGAAAACCATTTCATTCAACAAAAAATTAGTCGACAAACACTTTGAAATTGCACCAAATAAAGATCTTCAAGAATCTTATCAGAATGGTCGAGATGTCATCTTCATGTGTGGTCACTTCAATAATTGGGAACTTTGGGCTTCGGCCATGCCATATATGATTGACCACAAATGTGTGGCGGTATACAAACCTTTAACGAATGATTTTGCAGAAGAGAAAGCAAAAGAAGTTCGAGAAAAGCACGGTATGAAAATGGTGTCCATGAATGAATCTTTGAAGTATATGTACAAAAATAAAGGTTCCAAATCGGCCTATATTTTCTTAGCTGATCAATCACCTTCCAATATGTCTAAGGTTCGATGGAATACATTTCTAAACCAAGATACTCCATGGATGCTTGGGGGAACTAGTATTGGTAAGAAATTGGAAATGGATTTTTATTTCGCCCACATTGAAAAACTAAAAAGAGGAAAGTTTAAAGTTCATTTTAAAAAGATTTCTGATGCAAAGGATGATCTTAAAGATTATGAAATCATCGATATCTATAGTCAGAATCTAGAAAAAGTAATCACTGAAAATCCTCAGTATTGGCTTTGGTCACACAAAAGGTGGAAACACAAAAAGCCAGAAAATGTCTAATATCCCTTTAGCTGAAAGACTCAGACCCAAAACAGTAGAAGAATATATTGGGCAGAGCCATTTAGTTTCGGATGACTCTCCTCTTTTGAAATCCATTAATTCAGGTTTGATCCCTTCCATGATATTTTGGGGACCTCCAGGTGTTGGAAAAACGACATTGGCAAATCTAATTGCAAATCAGTTGGATCGATCCTTTTTTACGCTTTCAGCAATAAATTCTGGCGTAAAGGATGTTAGAGAGGTCATACAAAAAGCATCTACAGAAGGCATGTTTTCTAAAGGAACTCCAATTCTGTTTATTGATGAAATTCACCGTTTTTCAAAATCGCAACAAGATTCGCTTCTTGGAGCAGTTGAAAAAGGCAAGATTATCTTATTTGGAGCAACTACTGAAAATCCTTCTTTTGAAGTTATTTCTGCCTTGCTCTCCAGATGTCAAGTCTATGTACTGAAACATCACACAAAAGAAGATTTAGAACGGATTATTGAAAACGCCATCTCTAAAGATTCCATTCTCTCCAAATTGAAAATCGAAATTCAAGAGACGGAAAGTCTGATTCAATATTCAGGAGGAGATGCTCGAAAAGTGCTTAATTTATTGGAGATTGTAATCAATTCTCAAAATCAAAATGATCCAATTATCGTTTCCAATGCGATTGTAAAACAAACTCTAGAAAACAATTACGTTTTATACGACAAAGGTGGCGAACAACATTACGACATTGCATCAGCCTTAATTAAATCCATTCGTGGTTCTGATCCCAATGCGGCGGTTTATTGGTTGGCAAGAATGATCGAAGGAGGAGAAGATCCTAAATTTATCGCTCGAAGACTTCTAATTTCAGCCTCCGAAGATATTGGTCTTGCAAATCCAACAGCATTGGTAATTGCCAATAATTGCTTTCAAGCTGTGTCCGTTATTGGAATGCCCGAATCTCGCATTATTTTATCTCAATGCGCCATCTATTTGGCTTCTTCTGCTAAAGGAAATGCTGCTTACATGGCCATAAATAAAGCTCAAGAAACTGTTCGAAACACTGGAAACCTGAGCGTTCCTTTGGATTTAAGAAATGCACCCACCAAGTTAATGAAAGAACTAGGCTATGGGGAAGACTATAAATACGCTCATGGTCATGCCGGAAATTTTGTGGATATGGAATTTCTTCCAAAGGAAATCAAAGGAACTAATTTTTTCGAGCCGGGATCCTCAGCGAAAGAGCAGGAGATTTCAAAAAACATAAAAGAACTTTGGAAAGGAAAGTATGATTAATCCATTTCTCTACTCACCTACTCCAATATTAATTCGTTATTCTTAAGTAGAATTGATACTTTTACGACCATCCTTTATGATTCAACGGATTTACATATTCAATTTAATCTTGATTTCTGTTATCTTTTTCTCTTGTAAAAGAAATGGAACCAGCTGGGATACAAGGTGGGCGGCTCCAATAGCCTATGGAACTTTGAGCATAGATGACTTGGTTCAAGACCCCATTTTTGCAACGAATCCGGATTCAACGCTTCAACTTATTTATACAACGAATATTGTGGATTTGGATTTTGACTCTCTATTCAAAATTCCAGATACCACGATCACTGAAAAAATTGCTCTGGCCATTAGTTTGGATGTGCCTCCCGGAACTTCTTTCATCAATCAAATAGACGAAAGAGAATTTGATATTGAAAACGCCCAAATTAAAGAGCTTGGAATCAAATCAGGTGGAGCTGAAATTAAGGTATTAAACCCCATCGAAACAGGTGTTTATCTCACAATCACTTTGCCGGGAGTTCAAAAACAAGGAGTTGATTTGGAGGTCACTTCATTTGTTCAAGCAGGGACAAGTTCAAATCCAACTGAATTTAATTTATCAGTTGATTTTTCGGGTTACATTATGGATTTGAGAGGTGCCGATGGCAATTCTTGGAACACCCTGATTTCTGTATTTGAGGTACAATCCGACCCGAATGGCGATACGGTTTATGTTACAAACCTTGATTCCATTCAAATTGATGTCGCTTTTAAAGATCTAGTTCCAGATTATGGACGAGGTTATTTTGGAAATCGAGTTCTAAGTTCCAACGATACCATCGACTTGGAATTCATGAAAAAGTTTGTGGATGGGTCTGTACTTATCGATTCTGTCAATCTGAATCTGAACATTGTAAATGGCGTAGTTGTGGTGGCTTCTGGTGTGGTCAATCAGCTAACTTCAATCAACAGTACTACAAACACAAGTATCAATTTAAATCACTCTATTATCGGGCAAAACATTAATATTAATCCCGCCTCAGGTTCATGGAATACGGTTACTCCTTTCATCTATCCAATAAATATTAATTCAGCTAATTCAAATATTCAACCTTTTCTTGAAAATCTTCCAGATCAATTAATCATGGATTACGAATTTGAAATCAATCCATTGGGCAATATTAGTGGCGGAAACGATTATTTCTATCCGCTTTCGGAAATGGGAGTTGAATTGCAATTGGACATGCCAACGAAATTTAGTGTGAATCACCTGAAGTTCATTGATACTTTTGATTTGGAAATCAACCAGAATCCAGAAGCAACTAGAATTACGGATGGAGAGTTAATTCTAACCGCCGATAATTTCTTTCCTTTTGCTTTAGATGTTGAATTGATTTTCCTGGACGAAATGGGTTTACCGATTGACACTCTATTTTCAAATGGTTATTTGCAAGCAGGAATTCCAGATGGAAATGGAAAGGTGAATACACCTACAAATTCTCAAATTATTTACTTGGTTGATCAAAATTTCATGCAAGTAATTGAAAATTCAAAACAAATCATGATTTGGGCTGACCTCAATAATTCAAGTCATCCCATGTCTTATGATTTATACAATCATTATCTCATCGACTTTAAACTTCGATCAAATATCGGACTGAACATTCAATTCTAGTGAAAAATCTCCTGTTTTATATAGCATTCATTTTTACTGGATTGATTCAGGCTCAGATGTATCATGATTTTCCAATCGACAGTGTATATGAAGACCGTATTCTAATGATTGATTTCCAAACAGAAGATTATTATGGAACTTTAAATATTCAAAATTCCATCATTGAAAAATTTGCCTTTGGAGGATACATCGATGAAGACAATAAAAATAGAACAAGTCATAAGCTTACTCAAAACAATAGACTTGGTGGGGAAACCTATACTCAGCTCAATTTCTATGATTACAAAACAAAACTCTTCAAAAAAGAAAGGCTGGGTTATTATCTTGGAATCGGATACCGAAACTATGTAAATGGAAATATTCCTCAAGACCTTTTCAATCTAGCCATGTATGGAAATGAACCCTATTTAGGTGAGAACATGAACCTAAATAATACAAGAGCTCAGAACTTGGCTTATTGGAAATTGAATATTGGATTGTATGATAAAAAGTATAAATCCGGAGCCAACATCTCTTTTCTATATGGAAACCGCTTTTTTAAAGGGGAATTATTGAACGGGGATTTTTATGCTAATGACGAAGTGGTTAATCTAAAAGCAAACGGACAAGTTAGTTTTTCAGATGGCAGCAAATCAGGTCTTGGCGCATTTAACGGATGGGGACTGTCTGTTGACTTTAATTGGAATATACCGATCAAATGGTTTAAATCAAAAGCCATCATCCAAATTAAAGGTGAGAATATTGGTTTCCTTAGTTGGAATAAAAATACGACGACCTATCGGGTAGACTCCACCTACTCATTTATTGGATTTAATGTGAATGATCTCATCAATGGAAATTCAGCCTTAAATGGAAATGTAGATTGGATGGATTCTTTAAATATTCAAGAAAGTAAAGGTCGCGTCATGACTTGGATTCCTGCAAGAATAACCATAGCGAAAGTAATAGATGAACTAAGTGATCGAAAACTGCAATCGACATTTGGAGTGCGAATGATTACAACAAAAGATTATTTCCCTCAAGTGTTTGCTGGGATTTATTACCGACCGGTTAACTGGTTTGCCTTTTGTGCAACTGTAAGATATGGAGGATTCGATAGCTTTGATGGTGGTTTGAGACTTGATTTCATCGCAAAAGATATCTTTGCTGTGACCTTGTCAACTTCGAGTATTTATGGCACCTTTTCTAACAAAGGCTATGGTAGATCCGTTAATTTAGGTATTAGAGGTATAATTAGATGATTAGAATTCTTTACATAGCATGCTTATTAATCCTTTCATCCTCGATTGATGCACAAACTTTGAATTGGGCTAAAACCTATGGAGGACAAGGATACGATAAAGGTAATTCAGCTGTTCAACTTGCTGATTCTTCTTATGTTATTGTGGGAACTTCCTCTTCATTTTATAATTCAAATCAGAATATATTATTCCTAAAGGTGGATAGTGCTGGTAACTTTCTTTATTCAAATTTTCTAGACAATGGTCTCTGGGATAATGGCCAAAAAATCATTGCTCGAAATGATGGAGAATTCTGGATCTGTGGACATACGAATTCAATTGGAGCTGGTGGTTTCGATGGCTATCTGACAAAAGTAGATTCCTTAGGAAACAAGATTTCTGATTTTACTTTTGGAGGTAGTGATTGGGATTTTATTCATGACATGATTATGCTTTCAGACTCGAGCTTGGTTTTAGTTGGTGAAACACAAAGCTATGGTCTAGGAAATAAAGATGCTTATATCATTCATACAGATAAGTTTGGCGACACGCTTTGGACCAAAACAATTGGTTCTACTAAAGATGATTGGGCAAGTGCTATAACTGAAAGAAATGATACGCTTTATATCGCTGGTGCCATTGGAGACGATTCAAATGATACAACTTACGGACTTCTTCTAGGACTTGATTTAAGTGGAAATACTTTATTTGAAAACAAAGTCGCTGAAACAGATTTCCAATATTTTAATGACATCCACCAATACAATGCCTTCAATCTTTACCTTGTTGGTGGTAAGCAAGTGAATAGTCAAATGATGGCTTATACTGATATTTCTGATTATCAAGGCAATTTCACAGGTGGACAATATTGGTTTACAGCTGATGGAAATACAGCTATTAAAGCAATCACAAATTATCCTGGTACATTTTACATGATGAATTGTATCGAAACCAATGCCTCTAGTTTATCCAATTACTCGCCCTCAGTTGACATGCACATAGCAAAAACAACACCGGGAGCTTACTGGAACTATGGTCAAATCTATGGTTTTCAAGATGATGAAGAAGCTAATGACCTTATTGAGACTATCGATAATGGAGTACTTGCAATTGGCTCAAACGGAGATCTTGCTACAGGAGGAAGCAATGTATTTTTGATTAAAGTGGGGGCTCAAGACTCTTTTCCTTCTCCTTTAATAGACAGCTTATACCCAGTGCACACATCGATTAATGAATTGGAAATTGAAGATTTAGAAGTTTACCCAAATCCGACTAATGGTATCATTTATTTTCAAATTCAAGATCTCAATCAAGAGAACTATCAATTTCAGTTGATCTCTTCAGAAGGAAAATTGATTCGAAATGAAGAGTTAACCCAATCCATGATCAACATTTCAGACTTTAGCAAAGGACTTTATTTCCTTAGAGTGTGGTCTGATAAAAAACGATTCCAAACTCGAATAATCAAAGAATAATGCGTTTCAATGTCCGCGTATACGGCTTATTGATCCATGATGAATCCATTCTGGTAACCGATGAAAATCGATTTGGAACCCAATTCACCAAATTTCCCGGTGGTGGTCTGGAATTCAAAGAAGGAACTGTAGAATGCTTATTGAGAGAGTTTCAAGAAGAATTGGCTATTGAAGTGCATAGTCCAACCCTGTTTCATATTAATGAAAATTATGTTGAATCCGCTTTTCACAAGGATCATCAAATTCTTTCAATCTACTACCTTGTCGAAACGGATGAAATTGCTTCCATTAAAACAAAACAGGACAAATTTGACTTTGATGGTCAGGAACAGATATTCAGATGGATTCCTCTCGAAGAACTAAAAGAGTCTTGTTTTAACTTACCTATCGACAAACAAGTTGTCCAAAAATTAATGACTTTCATCTAATCAAGGTCCTATTCTTTTGGAAACGATTTGCTTTATTTTGTAGTACATGGTACTCGGGTGTTCGGTTCTCCAGGCTATATCTTCCATTTCACCGCCACAAACGAAATATTGATCAATATTGGCTCTACAAAACTCTTCTATCACATGCTCCCGGAAGTTCACCATTGCAATCCACCCATCTTCCAATTCATCAAATAATTCCTCGTAGTAACAATCGTCCGACTCATGGTAATTCAAAACATTCTCTCCAATGAAAATGAATTTATCAATTCCATCTTGCATGATTGTCTCAAGAATATCTCGCTTCAATAACATGATATCGTTGTGGATGGCATCATTCCATTCTCCCAAAAACTCAATCACTGCATAGCCCTCATCGTAATCAACAAATAAAATTTTCAATAAGAGAGTTGGGGAACCGATCGAATCCCATTGAGGATGAATGTAAAAATTATAAATCCTATTTGTAAACTCAAATTCAGAATATTCCCTTTCGTAAAAAGGTGAACTCGGATCCTCCTCCGCTACATAATAATTTCTCCAACCATAAAAGGGCTCTAACTCGTGCATACAGCAAAATTAGGGAATTTCACATCAAAGAAATTCCGTTCATATAAAAATAAATAAGTTTTTAGCTCTAATGTTTTGATTTTAACCGAATACGCGTATTTTTGCTCGGTTAAAACTATCATAACAAAAAACCCTTAAAAAAAATGAAACTAAGTTTAAAAATTCTATCCCTTTTCTTGGCTTTGACCATGATTTCATGCGGTGGTAAAGAAGAAGGAAAAGAAGAGAAGAAAGATTCTGCGGCAAGTGCTGAAGGATTTGAAGGACTTTTGGCAGGTGCTTACAATTCTATGGAGAACCCAATGATGGTTCTAACAATGGATATTGATAAGCTACAAGACAAGTCGGATCTTAAGAACACATTGGCTAAGCAAATGGGGCCAAACCCACAAGCAGAAGAAGCTATTGATCAGTTCAAAGGAATGATCAAAAAGATTCACATTATTGCTTCTATGCAAGAGTTTGATCCTACAATGGAATCAGATCCTAAAGGAAATGCAATCATCCTAGCGAAAGTAGAGGACAAAGATAAATTTGAAATGGCCATGGGAATGGCTGGTGCAATGATGCCAGACGTTGATGAAATCAATGGATTTAAATTGAAAGACCTAGGTGGACAAGCCGTTTTAGGGTACAGCGATGGAGCAATCATCCTAACAGCAGATGCTGACGGAAAAGCCATGGACATGATGAAAGCTGCTCTTGAAGGTGGAAATACAGAAATGAATGAATTGCTTGCTAATTCAGTAGGGACTTCATCTGATATTTCAATGTACATGAACATGGGGAACTTCATGTCTATGTATTCTGAGGTTATGAAGAAAATGGAAAATAATCCTGCAATGGAAGGATTTGATCCTGCAATGATCGAGAAGTACATGGATATCTACAAAGAAGCTTCTACAGTAGTAGAAATCAACTTTGAAAATGGAAAATTAACAACGACACTTCACAATGATTTAGTTGAAAAAGCCGGTGATGCTTTTGACCTATTAGGTGATGCAGGAGTATCTGCAGATATCATGGGGAAAGTAGCTAATAACCCAATCGCAATGTTCTCTTTGAATTTCAAATGGGATAAAATGTGGGAGATGGTGAAGCCTTTCATGAACGAAGATCAAATGGCGAAGTTGAATTCAGACCTAGAGAAAACTGGTTTGAAATTTGACGAATTGATGGGATTATTCAACGGAAAATTAGCGTTTGCTTATAATGGTCAAATGGCTGATGGAGCGACTCCAAAAATCGGATTCTACGTTGGACTTACTGATCCTTCAAAGATCGAAGCTATTTTACCTGCTGACAAAGTAACGAAAGACGATGCGGGAATTTACTCTGCTGACGGAGCAAATATGATGTTCGGAGACGACTTTATGTTGATCAATACAGACAAAGAATTCATCGCTGCAGTTGCTGGAGGAACAATGGGAGAAGTAGACTTGGGTGATCAAGCGAACATCATGAATTCTCCTGTGAACTACTTCGTAGACTTCAAAGCACTTATGGCTAATGAAATGGTAAAGTCTGCAATTTCTGCAGGAGCACCTGAAGCTGTTGAAATCTTGGGTATGCTTGATAAAGCTTATGGTCATGGAACAGCAAACAAATTTGAGTACGTTTTGGAAACAAACGATAAGTCTTCAAATATCTTAGTTCAAATGATCGATATGATCACAAAAGCAATGAATGCTAAGAACCAAGAAATGGCAATGGACATGGAAGCAATTGAGAAAGAATTCTAAACTCAATTCCATTACAATATTGAAAGCCTCGACTTAGTCGGGGCTTTTTTTGTGCCGAATTATTCCTGACTCCTTCTATTCTTTTTGTGGACTAGTCGAATAAACCAAACAGCATTTATGGGTATAATGAACAGAAATATCAACCAGCTCAGGTAATAATAAAAATCTTTCCAATATTGTAAATTTTGAACCTCAGCAGAGATAGATTCAAAATGCGTATATCCCATGGTTAAATCTCTTTGAAGTGCTGCAAGATTGATAAATTGGATTATCGATAATACTAATATAATGGGAAGGGCAAAGAGTAGCAAAAAGGAAAGCGAAAGGGCTAAATTTTTCATTTTTTGCTTTAAGGTAACCTCGATGATCTAAAACAGCTAAAGCTCAATAAGAAATAAAAAATGTGATTTATTATTCGGGTAGCTCAGGTATAAATACGCTAAATTCGAATTTTATATTCGAATTCCAATTACACAAACATCGTCGAGTTGCTCCAAGTCGCCTTTCCAACTTTCAAATTCCTTTTCCAATAATTTACCTTGCTCCAACATAGTCGTGTTCTGAATAGAAAGAAGAAACTTTTTGAAATACGGCGTTTTATACTTTTTCCCTCCTTGTGAACTTTTGGGTCCACCAAATTGATCCGAAAATCCATCGGTAAATAAATAGATCGTATCTCCTTCTTTCAAATCAACTTCATGTGAATCGTAACTGACACTATTGTCAAATTTTCCGATTGGTTGTTTGGTGGCTTTATACTCCTCTACCTCATCAGCTCCTTTTCGAATGACCCAGAGTGGGTTATTCGCACCAGAATAACAAAGTGTAATTTCACTTTCAGCTTTTTGCTCCAGTGCTATTAGCGCCACATCCATCCCATCTTTAATCGAATCCTCTTGTAATTGGACCAAACTGGAATCTTCTTCGGATTTCTCAAATTCTTCAATTACAATTTCCCTTGTTTTATCTAATATTTTCCCCGGATTAGTCAATCCATGTTCCCTCACAGCTCTATTCAGTCCATTATTACAAACTACCGAAACCATTGCGCCCGGAACGCCGTGTCCGGTGCAATCACAAGCTGCTACAAGAATCTTTCCTTCTCTTTGTTCTAACCAATAAAAATCACCTGCTACGATGTCTTTAGGTTTATAAAAAATAAAAGAGTTTGGAATCAATTTCTGAACACGACCTTTTGGAGGTAATATGGCATATTGAATTCTCTTGGCATAATTGATTGAATCCAGAATTTCTTTATTCTTTTCTTCTAATTCCTGAAATGCCACATCCACCTGAGACTTCTGCTCCTCAATAATATCCTTCTGTTGATTAGTTATGCGAAAACGGTTATAAATAAAACCTCCAAAAATCAAAGCCAAAGCCAATACACCAAAAAGAAAATACATTTCGAGATCCTTCTGACGATTTTCCGCCTGCTCAGCATGTAATTCAGCATCTTTTACTCGGGCTTCCTCAGCTGAACGAATACTATCGGCTGTCGATTGCTTTTGATATTCATACTCTATTTCTTGCCGTACAATCTCCATTCGATTTTCCTCACTCATGAGACTATCTTTTGAAGCTGTATACAATTCATGCATTTCAAGGGCTTGCATGGGCTTTCCTAATTTTCGGTAGACTTTCCAAAGCGTTTCCGACGCATCTAATATGCGTTGTAAAGACTTGATCTTTTGACCTATCCCCAAAGACTTTTCCGACAATTGAGCTGCGGTCAGGTAATCTCCCTTTTGCATATAAATGATGGCCAGATTATTCATGGCTGAAGCCACACCTTTCTGTCCTCCAATTTCCTCCTGAAGCGCCAAAGCTTTTTCAAAACACTCTTTCGCCTTATCAATTTTACCTTGGTCGTTATAAATTGTCCCTAAACCATTGATCGCATCCGCAATTCCTCTTTTATTCTCATTGTTTGTATGAATTTCTAGACTACTGTTGAAACTCTGAATTGCTTTTTCGGTTTCTCCCATTTCCTGGTAAATATTCCCAAGATTAAAATGACAAACCCCAATCCCATTATCATCCTCCAGTTCTTTGTAAATCTTCATGCTACGCTGATAATAACTAATGGAGTTCTCATAGTCTTTTAAGTCCAAATAGATGTTTCCGATATTATTCAAAGTATTGGCCATACCAATTTTTTCACCGGCCTCTTCTTTGGCTTTTAAACTGCTAATCCAATATTCAATAGCTGACTTATAATCTCCTTGGTAATAATGAATATTCCCCAGATTATTGAAGGCATTGGCCATTCCTTGAACATCATTTTCCTGTTCATAGATCTCCAGACTTTTCAGAATATACTTTTTACACTCATCATAATTGGCTTGAATTCCATGGACAATTCCAATATTATTGTAAGAACTTGCTATTTGCTTTGGAATGCCTAAATCTTTGTTGATCTCTAAACTTTTGGTATAAAACTTTAAGGCATCTTCATAATCACCTCTTCTTCTTCCCTGATCACCCCTTAGATTCAGAACTTTACTTTTTGCCGTCTTGTAAAAAACTTGTTCTTTGAAGGTCGTTTCTTTGATGAGATTTTGATCCGAAAGATCTTCTATTTTCTGAAGTAGATGACCAAAACGGGTTTGATCCGACTTTTTGACCAAGCCAGCCCAATAAAACCAAGCATTGATTTTAACTGAATCATGTGAAGCCTCAGCAATAACATTTTGAATGGAATCAATTTTTTGAATTGGGCTAGTTGACTGACCCAGAACAGCTTGAGGCAGAATGAAAATACAAACTAAAATAAGTTTAATGAAGTTGGTTTTCATAGCTTAGTTCAACAACGATTAATTGCAGAACTTAAAATAAGAAATATTCTTGATATGTCGTTAAAACAAACTTCTTTCAAATAAAAAACCCTGACAAAAACAATTGCCAGGGTTCAAATATTCTTGATACAACTACTATCTCAAATTCACTCCAAAAGAGAATCTCAGATATCTGTTGTATACTTTTTCGTCGAATCTATATAAATCTGGAATTCCAAATTTATAATCCACTTTAAACAAAAGATCCAAGCCTTTTACAGGAACTCGTGCTCCTAAACCAGCATTGAATCCGTAATTGAAGAAATCTAAATTTGCATCCTCATCTACAACTACATCCATTGGAATCCCATCACCATCTGTTGTCTTGTAAACACCTTTTCTTCTATCACTCACATTAAAATCCATGAATGCACCTGTCTCGATGAACAATTTAGTTGATTGACCAAATGTAAACCTTACTGCAACAGGAATCGATATATTGTGCATCTTGATTAACGCATTGTCGTAATAAGCATAAGAGCTTCCTTCGTAAATTCTATTCTTCGTCTGGGACGTATAGTTGTATTCAATCCCATGAACAATATTCACGATTTTGTCATTTCTCCATGATCTATAGATTCCAAATCCTCCACCAAAACCATTCTTGGTATTGGAGTTTTGAACCATGCTCATGTTAGCAGAAACTGTAAATTCATTGAAGAATAAGTCCACTTCAGGAACTTCGTCAGTTTTGTTGTTTTCGTTTTCCTGAGAAAACAAGGCAAAAGGAGTAAGGATGAGTAGCAATGAAAGGGTTTTAAATAATGTCATAGCTAATTAATTTCTTAAAAATGATGTGCGAAATTACTCATTCATTTTTGATTGAGAATCAATTAATTAAAAAAATGATGTTTTGTTTACGATTTCTTTACAAAGTATCTAGGAATCCTATCTACCTATTTCACCTAAGGTTCGGTCTTTACTCGAATAAATGAAATTATCTTGCAAGGAATTCGGAAGTGCTTTGCCTGAATACACATTTTTAAACTGCTCATACACCTCATCGACGCTGATAATCTGCATACAGGCATTCTTTCCTTTACAGGGTGGAATTTCAAAATCATGGACACAAGGAGAACAATAAACGGGTTTGTATATGGTATAAGCATTTTTTGAAACGCCGTATTGGTCAGGAGAACAAGGTCCGAACAAAGCAATCACAGGTGTATTGGTACAAAATGAAATGTGCATGGGACCTGTATCATTTGAAACCATGATTTGAGCATTGGCAATAAGATTAATTAAGCCTTCAATGTTTGTTTCACCAGCCATGTTTACACATCTCTCCTCTCTTACTCCGGTTACGACCAAGTCAGCATAAGCTCTTTCACTTTTAGATCCTATGACCACAACCTTCAAGTCCGAAAATTCATGAAGTACTTTTTTGATTAAGGCAATATAATTTGCCTCTCCCCAGCGCCTTTCCAATCTTAAATCTGAAGCATTTGGATTAACGACCATGTACTTTTCCTTCAATATGGGTTCCCCTAAAGTTTCTTTTTCGAATTGATGCAGTTCGGTGTCAGAATCATCACAACCAATCAGCTTACTTGCTTGTAAATATACTTTGGATATCGGTGCACGCGAATTAAATAGCATCATATGCGTATATATTCCCATTCGGAAAGTACTTGATCTTAAATAAAAACCTACTCGGTTAACAGATAGTGTAAACAAAGTGAATAGAGTACTGTAATCAGAATAAATCTCTAAATCGAAATAGATTTGAGGTCGGATTC
The DNA here is from genome assembly GCA_030427935.1 of Bacteroidia bacterium. Classification (GTDB taxonomy): domain Bacteria; phylum Bacteroidota; class Bacteroidia; order Flavobacteriales_D; family Crocinitomicaceae; genus JAGQYP01. Next base: position 27,553 of record JAUICI010000015.1, read on the forward strand.
GCATGAGTTTAAATATTGCTGAAAAATTAGATCCTAAAAACTTGAAGAACCCCGAATCATCAACGGTTACAACCTCATCAATGAGATCAATTTTATTAAGAATAGCCAAATTGGATTTCGTACTCACAAAAATGATGCGCGCATTCGGGTATTTTCTGCGAATCGCTTTCAGCATTGGGGTTGCCTGAAGAATACTCCCCATTCCTTTAAACTTACATACAGCAATCTTTTCAAAATCTCGATCTAAATTGTGATTGATCCGTAATATTTTACCGAGCAAACGCACAAAGAAATTCAGGAAGAACGAAATACTCTTCGCTACATATTTATCCAATATAATCTGCGTTCTGACTCTCAAAATCTTTTATCCTTTACAAGCTGAATCCCTCTTAATTTCATTCGTTGTTTTGACAAATGACCTGGAATGATTCGAATTCCATCCACATTTCCTCTTTGCCAATTATAATAATTCGACAACCTGATCGTATAAACTTCATGATTCTCAAATCCTTCAAATCTGGCGGTACCAACTACTTTTTTCCCATCCATCAATTGAACCGTCCAATCTAAAAATTCTTCTGGATACATTTCTGTTTTGAGATCAAAAGATAATTGTAAAAAGCAAGCTCTCGATTGATTTAATAGATCTTCTGAAACTTCTACTTTAGAATACGCACCTTTTTGCTTTTCTTCAAAAATGAGTGTTATCGGAGCAAGAACACTCCCCTCTTTTTTCAAATATTCTGTCCACAAACCAGCTGATTTTCCATAATCAACGAAACGATAGGTTTTCAAATTGGTTTTTCTTTCCTTTCCTTCGAATGCAGACGCTTTCCATACCCACTTCGTCCCGACAATCGTATCTGGTTCATAATTTTGAAACAAGTATTCTGCAATCAGATAATATCTCAGAGTATTATCCACATTATCCGTTCTGTCCCAAAAATTCATGGGCTCATTCGAATACAGCAAAAGAGGAACATCGGCTTTTTTCAAGTCTTCAATCTGCTTTAATTGCAGAAAATCTCCGACCGTATTCTGTAAGTTTTGGCAGAAATAACTCGGCTGAGACTTTTGAGTTAAATAATATAATATTGGCGTATTTGTAAAATCATAAAAAGTTTCTTCCCCTTCCAATTCTTCCTTTAAATAATTCACAATCCATTCATATTCGGCTTTGAGTTCGTCTTCGATTTCTACTCGGTTATCATACATCGATTCAACCAAATGCTGTTTGAATCCAAGATGGGTGGGATAAGCAATTGCCGTTTCAATCATCATCTTTCTTTGACCTATGGGAAAGGCTTTGAAAAACACAAACAAACACAAGTTTCCAAAGAGTAAAAAAGCAAAAATTCGATTCCGTTTTCCTTTTCCAAACCAATGAATCAGGAAGAAAATCAAACCGGTAAAGAAAAAAGACGACCAGAAAAAATCCAGACCTTCCATGAAGGAATGACGCACTAATCCTCTTTGAAAATTCCCCAAGAAAAAGAGCATAAAAAAGATTCCAGCCAAATGAACGAAACTAACTTTTTGTTTGATTTCCCCACTTCGCATTTCAAATAAAGACACCAAGACCAAGAGAATAGCAATCAAAGGCATGAAAACATAGTGGATATAAAAGTTCTGATCCACTTCCCAGGTAAGCTGACTAAAACCATGCGCTTGTCCTGCTTTAAAATAATGCAAGGCAGCCGTCATGTTTTCCATCACATACTCAGGGCTTCTCAGGATAAAAGTTAGACCTAAACCTAGTCCCAAAATCACAATCGTAATCGCCAGAGAAATTGCAACCTCTTTGAATTTGAATTCGATTTGTTTTCCAATCCATAAAAGAATCAAACCGATTGAGGAAGCCACCAAACAGGCAAAACCTGTGTCTAGTTTCCAAAACACCATGAAAATGACCACCCAATACAATTTGAGATAATCGATAATAGAGGTTTTTCGGATAAGATTTCTTAAATAAAAAATTGGCAAAACTCCAAGCAATAAGGAAGGATTGAATAACTCTCCTAAAAAGGGTAAGCAAATGATCACAACTAGCGCAGTCAAATGATCCTTCAAAATCTCCTTCAAAAGGAAAAATAAGAGGATTAAAAAGAGGACGTCATTGAAAAAGAAGTAAGCCATGAAAGAGAAGTCTCCGGAGTACCCATGAATCAAATGATAAATCCAGCCCGACCACTGCTCTTGAACCATATGCGAACTCATGAAATCAACAAAAGGAATTTCACCGTATTCAAACAAGCGCATTTGAGCATTTGCAGGATTCGCCGATTCAAATAACTCCAGCGGATAGTGTACAATTGGAGAATAGAAAGTAAAAATGGCTAGTGATGACAAAACACCAATCACAAAATATTTCGAAACCAATCCCTTGAATGACAGCCGATACAATTTCTTGCGAAAAACAGTAAGTGTAAGGACATAAGTCAGTACAAACAGGATCAAGAAAATGATTTGATAATCCATCAAAGGATTTCCCGAATACTTAATGGAAATGACAACCTCTGCGCTTAAAAAAGTAATGATTGGCACCCATATCAATGGTTGAAATACCAATAAAGCCTTTCGACTTCCCAATTTCTTTTCAAAAAGCAGGTACAAAATCGAAATGTGGATTAATGCAAGTAAAAACCACCAAATCGAGCCTGCAACAGTATCTTCATTGATCGCAACCAGAAAAATAACACCGGAGTAAAGTAAAAAGGAGTATATCAATAAACTGATTAGAATAGTAGGATTCAATAATGGGCGAAGTAATGACTCTCTAGCAAATAGGTTGATCAAAAAGATCAAAACAAAAAGGAATAGCAATATTCCCGTAAAGTTCTTTGAGTCGGCTCCGAAAATATTGACCAAAGCCAAAACGCTTCCTAATCCCGCTAGATAAAAGGGTGTTTGAATACGGATTTTAGAAGGATTAAATCTCCGAATCAGAAATTTGAAGAGAAAATAAAAGGCTGAAAAAAGCCCAGCAAAAGCGAACATTCCATTATAAAAATAACTGATTCGCCTTCCGATACTTACATTTCTTGAAGTAGCTTCTCCAAAAAGAAAGCTGGAAAAATCATTTACTCTAAAATCAGGAAATTTAAACAACTGCAAAAGAAGATACACGCTAACAAATAGCGCAAAAACCAATACTTCCTTTTCCCTTCTGATAAAATTGAAAAATGTATGTCTCGTACTTTCTTCCATCCGATTCCCAAATCATACGAAAAATAAGGGATTTGGATACAGTTTTAAATGTGCCGAAAATTTCAAAGAAAAAATACTTAGAACTTAGAACTTAGCACCTAGAACTCAACAACTAAACATTGAACCTAAAATGCATGATATCACCATCCTCGACAACGTATTCTTTACCTTCAACACCCATTTTACCCGCTTCTTTAACTGCGGCTTCAGATCCTAATTCTGTGAAATCAGCGTACTTCATAACCTCAGCACGAATGAATCCTTTTTCGAAGTCGGTATGAATTACTCCTGCAGCTTGTGGCGCTTTCATCCCTTTTTTGATTGTCCAGGCTCTTACTTCTTTTACTCCAGCAGTGAAGTAAGTTTCAAGGTTTAATAATTTATAGGCTGATCGAATCAATCGATTTACTCCTGGTTCTTCAATTCCTAGATCTTCGAGGAACATTTGTCTTTCCTCATAGGATTCAAGTTCTGCAATATCCGATTCAATCTTAGCTCCAAGAACCAATACTTCAGCGTTTTCGTCTTTAACGGCTTCCATTACCGCATCTACATATTTGTTTCCCGTTCTTAATGAAGCTTCATCCACATTACATAGATACAAAACAGGCTTCATTGTAATCAACTGCAGTTTGGAAACAATTTCCATTTCATCCTCATCCAACTCAACAGTTCTTGCAGATTTCCCCGACTCTAATGCAGCTTGAAGTTTTTCAGCAATAGCCATCGTTTTAACAGCTTCTTTATCGCCACTTTTGACAACCCTAGCCAAAGATTGGATTTGTTTTTCAACGGTCTCCAAATCTTTCAATTGCAATTCGATATCGATAATTTCCTTGTCTCTTATTGGATCAACAGAACCATCTACATGCACGATATTTCCGTCATCAAAACATCTTAAAACATGGATGATTGCATCGGTTTCTCGAATATTAGCTAAGAATTTATTTCCTAAACCTTCTCCTTTGTGAGCACCTTTTACCAAACCGGCAATATCCACAATTTCGATAGTCGTTGGCACTACTTTTTCAGGATTTACAATTTCTTCTAACTTTTCTAGTCGAGGGTCTGGAACTGTAATGGTTCCCAAATTTGGTTCAATCGTACAAAAAGGAAAGTTTGCACTTTGCGCCTTTGCATTGGACAAACAATTAAATAAAGTTGATTTACCCACATTTGGTAATCCTACAATCCCACACTTTAAAGCCATAATCGTAAATTTTCCCGCAAAAATAAGCTTAATATTTCAAACTTCTATCTTCCTCGAACTTCGAAGTTTTATTATTGGAAATTCACATCTGTATTCAGACTTCTTAATCCTGCATGAAATTTCCTTATCTTTAATTCTCAAACACGAACAATCATGACGCAATCCAAATCAATTTCGACACTAATCTTCTCCATAGCACTCCTGCTTTTCAGTACTTCATGTAAGAAAAACAACAATAATGATGATGATAATACTGATAACAACACGGATTCGTGTGCTGTAGCCTTAACGGCAAGTTATAATGTTGAAGGGTTTGGGATACTGAATAAATTGCCTGGGATTTGGAACGGCCCTGTGTATTCCCCTACTCCTCTCGGAAGCTACCCAGAATGGATTGTCGATTTTAGACCAATTTCGGCCGGACAAATATCCGCCAAAAACGAGCTGGATTCCTTAAACGACATCTTTATGAGCTTCTTCATTGTCAAATATGATTGCGATTATAAAATGGCCTTTAGAAACGGAGGAGGTTTTGCTGGGAATGTCCGCTCTTCCTACATGATTTTAGATAGTTTGAATGAAGGAACCCAAGAATCTTATTATCGATTTGTAGATCCTGTGTCGGGAGGAACAAGAGTATACACTGAAATTACCTTTAAAGATGATAGTTTGATCATGCACACTTATACGAATCAATACAATACTCTTCAAGAGCCTGTAACACATATGCGATGGACAGCAAGTTTAAGAGATGCAAGCTCAACACAAAATGCCATTACACATCATGGCTACCCGGAAAAAATCTTGACGAAAGATTTCTCGACAACTTTTGACGGATTATCTGAGGCGGTTTTCTACAATAGCTCAACAGATCCCTATCCTGAAACGGAACAACCTTATCTAGGAGTATCAACAATAAATGTAAACATTACAAATCCGGCATCACCCGACCCAGCAAAGAAAATCCTGTACATCATTACCACGCAACCTCTTTTCTCAGGAATGGTGTTTAACTCAGCAAATCTGAAATACAGAAGCCGATATGTTCTGGTTTCAGCTGCTAACTCCACAAGTTTCAATTTCAATTACATGCATCCGGGAACCTATTATCTAAATGCCGTTTATGATGCCAACGGAGACCTGAATTTCAATTCCGGAGATTATATCAATAGCAATTTCGATATTCCGTTCACACTAACAGCAGAAGGAACGACAAGCGCAACAGCCACAATCAATTTTCAGATTCCGTAGATTGGATTTTTGGATAGCTGGACATTTGGATTTCTAGACTTTTAATTGAGGTAATATAAAACGCAAAGTAATTCTTAATCCTTAATCCTCAATTTTTCATCTTTCATTTTTAATTTTTAATTAAACCCCTGTTACTTATTTTTTTTTCCACATTATTAAAACGAAGTTTTAAAGTTTCACTAGTGAATTAAATACATAAATTTCTTAGGTAAATATTTGGAAATACATAACTTTCTTATGTATATTTGTCTTAGGTAATTTATTAATCTTTAAAAACAAGTAATTATGAAAGCAACGATGTATTTTCTAGGGTTTATCTCCCTATTTTTAATCACAACAGGAATGACATTTAAAATCATGCACTGGCCAGGAGCTAATATTAGTTTAGTGGCAGGAGTGTTTCTTTTGAATGTCGGTTATTTACCATTGTATTTTATAGACAGATACAAAAGATCGATTCAAGAAAAAGCAGAAAAACCAGTCTAATTTTTAACTCAAAGCAACAAGTTGGGGGTAGATTCAAATCGCCCCCAATTTCCAAAAACCAAATTGAAAGAATGAACTTAGAAAACATCAAAATCCCATTTAGGTCCCTGAGCTTGTCGAAGGGTTCATCTTTAATTTTTCATTTTTAATTAAAACCCATGGTTTACTCAAAAGATTTAATCAAAGGCACTTTAAAACCCATCATTCTTAAATTATTGAGAGATAATGGAAGAATGTATGGCTACCAAATCACTCAGGAAGTTCGGGAATTATCCAAAGGCAAAATAGAAATCACGGAAGGAGCACTCTACCCGCTTCTTCACAAATTAGAAGCTGAAAAAATTGTCGTCGTTGAAAAAGAAATGATTGGCAAGCGCGTGAGGAAATATTACAGCTTAAGCAAATCCGGTAAAACTGTTACAACAGCTACTGTAAACGAACTTTCAGATTTTCTGGGAACACTAACTGCATTATTAAAAACTAAACCAAAAACGGCATGATACTTACGGATGAACAAGTAATTCAGATCGAAAAGCATATTTCGAAAAGAGGAGTTGAAATCAAGGATCTATTTGAAAGTATGGTAGACCATATTTGTTGTCAAATTGAAAACTCAAAACACTATGATTTCAATCGAGCGCTTGAAGAGGCCATGGAAGACTTTGATGCGGAAGAAATGAACGAGGTTCAAAATGAAATTCAAATTCAGATGGCTTTCAAAAAATTCAAGAAATCAAAAAAATGGCAATTTACTCTGGGATTCATAGCTACATTTTTCATGTCGACAGGAATCCTATTTAAGCAAATGCACTGGCCTTCAGCGAATATTTGTTTGCTATTTGGTGTTTTCATCTTGAATTTCGGATTTCTCCCGATGTACTTTTTCGATCGCTATAAAAATTCGATAAAGACTTCAAAATAATATCTTTGTCTCTCCATTAAAGCAACAACATGAAGAATTTAATTGGCTTATTAGCTATTTTTTGGGCTTTTACAGTTCAATCTCAATATACCATTTCGGGGAAAATCGTCGACGAAAAAGACAGCTTGGTTCCCTTTGCAAATGTTTTAGTTCTAAATCCATCCGATAGCTCTATTGTAAAAGGAAGTATTTCTGAAGATGGTAATTTCTCGATTGACGGACTAAATCTGACTACGGGACTACTAAAAGTTGCCGCTATCGGATATGATCCAGTGTACAAGAGGTTTCTCAAACCTACAGGCAATAAATTGGATTTAGGAACTCTCAGCATCAATACGACTGAAATGAAGGGTGTGGAAATTGTGGCCACCCGCCCTATCTTTGTCTCAAAAGGAGATCGAATCGAAGTTGATGTGGAGAATTCTTCCCTTTCAGCACAAGGAAATGCCTTTGAGGTTTTAAGGTCTTCTCCCAAAATCATGATCGGTTCCAATGACAATATTACCGTGATTGGAAAAGGAACTCCCATGATCTATATCGATAACCAACCGATTAATTCAGTTGAAATATTAAAATCCCTGCCTTCATCAGAAATCAGATCTATTGAGATTATTGAAAACCCTTCTGCTAAATACGATGCTGCAGGTAGTGCCGTAATTCTCATCAATACGAAAAAGCAAAACTTAAACGGTTATCAGATCAGCTTATTAAACAACACAAAACTTGGACGAAAAGTGAGTAATTATTCGTCCATTAGTGCGGATTATAAATCTGGGAAATTCGGAATTCAGGGATTCTACGGATTCTTTTTTGGAAGAAACTGGAATATCAATAATATCAATCGATCAGTATATAATCCAACCGACACTATTGACATGGATAATGATGTTCAAAATGTAAAACATTATAAAGGCAATCATTCCTATCGATTAAGCTTGTTTTATAATCCTGATAGTGTTTCCAATATCAACCTGAAATACAACGGATATGTGAGAAATATCGGCTCGAGCGTTGATAATTCGAACTATCTGACTTCGAAAAATTTTGGACAAACCTTGATCTACTCCAATACGCAAGGACAATTTGATGCTTTTGGAAATACAGTTCAATTAAACTATTCCAGAGATTTGGATACCAATGGATCCATGATCTATATCGGTGGACAATATTCTCAATACGCTGGAGAAAACAAAGATTCGATTTCTGAAAACAATGAATTTCTTTACCCAAACAGACTAAACCTGAACAATTCTAACATCAATTTCACAAGTGGAAAAATAGACTACGAAAAGAAATGGGCAAAAGGCTGGGGAATCGACATAGGAGCAAAATATACCTATGTTTTTAATGAAGGTGACAGTAGGTTTAGCGATATCGATATTAATGGAAACCCTGTTGTGGGTACTATTTTTGATGATGACTTCCAATACAATGAGCATATTTTAGCAGGTTATATTGAAGGATCCAAAACCTGGGATAAATTATTCATTAGGGCTGGGGTTCGGACGGAATGGACAAGAACAAAAGGAAATTCGCAACAATTTAACCAAGCCATTGCGGATACAGGCTACATCAATTTCTTCCCAAATTTCCTTCTAACATGGGATTTTGCAAAAGACTGGGAATTAAGTATGAATTATGGACGTCGTATCAATCGTCCTTCCTTTCAAGACATGACACCTTATGTTGATTACGTCGATTCTTTATCGGCTTTTATTGGAAACCCGTTTCTGACCCCTTCTTATTCTCACGAGGCGGAATTGTCGATCATTTTTAAAGAGTTTGCTTCACTTGAGCTTGGCTATACCTATACTGAAAATGCGATTACCCTTTTTGTTGAAAAAGACCCAACTTCAAACGCTTTCATCGCTCAAGAGAGAAATATTGATTATCAGCAATCTCTTTCTGTTGGCTTAAACCTCCCTTATCAACTGAAATGGTGGACGACTTATAATGGATTTGGAATGAATTACAATATTTCTAGATTTGAATTAGACAATGGTCTCGCCAACCCAAGGAAACCGATGTTCTATGTCTACCTCTACAACAAATTAGCGATACCGAAAGCATTGGATTTAGAAATCACCTATATCTACCACTCAAGCGGTCTTCAAGGTGTTTTTGAGTTTTTCCCTTCACATAATTTAATCGTCTCCCTATCAAGAAAATTCTTGGATGACAAGCTTCAAATCCGAGTTACTGGAAGCGATCTTCTGCGCTTGCAAAATCAAGGTGGTGAATCGACTTTGGATGGCTTTAACGTTAGATATCAAGAATTTTGGGACAGCTTCAATGCTAGAATCTCAATATCCTATCGATTCGGTGAATTGAAAAAGAAAGGAGACAATTACAAGTCTAAACTTGACAGAGACGAAGAGAAGAGGATTAAGAATTAGGGAATTTAGGTAATAGGTAATAGGTAATAGGTAATAGGTAATAGGTAATAGGAAGGTAAACAAACACCTCGGAAATAAGTCGTTTATTTTCGAATACGCATCCTTTTCCTTTTTACTTTTTCCCTTTTACTTTAATCCACGATTTCAATCTCCATGCCTTTGCTGCAAATGGAATACAAATCATTCACATCTTTATTCGTCATGGAAATGCAGCCCCAAGTCCAATTGGAGCGGTCTGTAATAAGATGATCTTTGCCCTCAGGCACACCATGAATACCAACTTCTCCTCCAATAGTGGCGTCCTTTGGTATTTCACCTTTTCGTTTCGATTCTTTAAACTTTCTTTCTGAATCGGCCGTTGGATAGTCAATCCAAATAAATTTCGCCCATTTTTTATGCGGATAAAGATCTCGAATTTTAAAATGACCTTCAGGGGTACACATATCCCCTTCCCTTCGTTTATCGTCAACCGGATTCTCCCCGAATACAACAGGGTACTCTTTCAGAATTTTATCCCCATATTTCAAACTCAACTTATAAGCGGATTTGTCGATATAGATTCGAATATCCTTGGCGGCAAGTTTTTCATCTTTCAATAGTTCCCTCGCTGAACGATCGTAATTCTTGAAATCTTTTAAATCAACGCTACCTTGTTTTTCCTCCTCGGAGCAAGAAAAGAATAGCATTACCGTCAGAAATAAAATGAAACTTTTCATACCTTAAAATTAACAAATGAATCAATTCAAAACTTTTCCTTTTGACTTCTTACATTTTACTTTATTTTAGTGTAATTGAAATTTAAAACACACAAAGCTCTAATAATGAAAAAACTAGCA
>JAUICI010000205.1 GCA_030427935.1 Bacteroidia bacterium
AATCAACTTTTTCACTCTTTTGAATGTCTTCGATTAAATGAATTAAAACTTCTGTGTCGGTATCACTTTTGAACTCATGTCCTCTAGATTTAAGTTCTTCTTTAATCGTGTCGTAATTTTCAATAATTCCATTGTGAATAATGGCCATTGAGTGATCCCCAGAAAAATGTGGGTGAGCATTAACATCGTTTGGCTCTCCATGTGTAGCCCATCTTGTATGACCAATACCGATGGTTCCTTTACTATTACAGGTCTTCACAAAGTCTTCCAAAACAGAAACCTTCCCTGCTCTTTTATACAAGTTCAGTGAAGTTTCATCTATAAGTGCAATTCCTGCACTGTCGTATCCTCTATATTCAAGTCTTTGTAGACCTTTAATAATGATCGGGTAAGCCTCTTGATGCCCGATATATGCGACAATTCCACACATATATTAATAATTTGAATAAGTTATAATAAGTTTTGGCTTCACCTTGTTTGTACTCAAGGCTCCGTTAAATATAGCTCTTGTAGCCGTAGAAAAGAAATACTGGTTCGTTAATCTCAAACCATTATTCGGGTATTCCCCGGTCATGATTCTTTGGACATATCTTGTGATCAAGAATTTATAGGCTCCTTCTGATTCATAATATTGTCCATCAGGATTCGTATAATCTGGAATCAAGAAATCATTGTACAGAGAATCCTTATACAAGAGAAACATGTTTGATGCAACAAACAATTCATCTGTTGGATAATATTGCGTCGGAACAATCAATTCAGCTTTATTTACAATAAGACCTTGATTGTCCTTAATAGCCAATAGATCAGGAAATTCAAGCGCAGCCCAAAGGTGATTGGCCTGATAATAAAATTCATAATTTCCGGAAAGCGTATCGTTGATTACCTGTTCCACATAAGTCCCGGCAATATCAAAATTGGCTTGATTAAAACGAGCTGCATTATCCGCATCAATTGTAAAATCGAATGATCGGGCAACTGTATCTTCTTTGTAATAAACCGTAAGTTTCGAATTTAAATCAACCAAGTCTAAATAAAGAATAGCGCCTTCATTATTCGACTGCATTCCGTTGTTGACTTTAATCTGTAATCCCTTGAAGAAAGTCTTAAACGTTTCATTGTCCACTAGATCACCATTTTGTTGTGCATTGATGAATTGCCAACCTAAATTTGTATCCAAACGAATTCGAAGTTGAGGCGACAAAGTATCTTCTCCAACAACCGCATCATTGAAAGGATCAGGAGTAATGACCTCCGAGCCAACTTCAACGAGATTTGTTGGTTTAGTCAAGACTTGAGAAAACGTATAATAGGTTGAATCATAATAAATATCCTGGTCAAGCTCGTAAACTTCAAAAGTTTGGGGATCGAGTTCGCCATATTTGGAAACACCTGTTAATGAAGAATACTGTACCGCTAAAACAACGGAATCCACACTAATCAAATTTATGTCCCCAAAATTGGGATTATTACTTGAAAGCAGAATTTGGGATACAATACCATATTGAACACCTCCAAATTTAGGATCCTGGTAAGAACCTAACAGGTCCGCAGATTTTAAATTTGAAGTAACCGAATCTTGAACTTCCACATAAGTGTTAATTTCAAAAGTGTCAACTGTATTTACTCCAAGTGGGGAGTCTCCAGTAATCGGCAGACCCAAATCAGAGTCCTTCTTCTTACAGGAAACAAATAGAACTAAAAAAACAACGGAAAGCATTGCTGCTTTCCGTCCAGTATTAAGATTTTTTATTTTTGTCATTCTTTCAATCAATGAGCACTTCAGACTCAATGAGTTTGTCATAGAATTCCGATAAAGATTTGATTTGTTTTTCCTCCTCATCATAATCTACTACCTCAACATTTGAATCTTTAATTGCTGTGTTAAGTTCATCATCAAGGTCTTCTGTGCTAACAACAACACCATCTGACCATTTGATCGATGTCTCCATTAAACTTTCATAACTTCCTGACTTGATCGACTCAATGATCTCATCTGAGAAGCCTTCAAATTTAATTTTTTCCTCCCATCGGGTCTCCCAATTTTTGTTAAATCTGTCATTATATATGGAAGTCACCACTTTTACATCTGCAAAATGCGGATCGTTTCCATAAATATCTTTAACATATAATGGCATTAGGGATGACATCCAACCATGACAGTGAATAACGTCTGGTTTCCACCCTAATTTCTTAACTGTTTCAAGAACGCCTCGACAGAAAAACATCGATCTCTCATCATTATCAACGAAATGCTCTTCTTTTTCGTCTACAACTGTAGCTTTTCTTTTGAAGTATTCATCGTTATCAATGAAATAAACCTGAATTCTCGCTGTTGGGATAGAAGCGACTTTAATAATTAACGGATGATCTTGATCATCGATAATCAAATTCATTCCAGACAATCGAATTACCTCATGTAACTGATGACGTCTTTCGTTCACGCATCCAAATCGAGGCATAAAAACCCGGATTTCTTTTCCATTTTCTTGAACTACTTGCGGAGATCGTCTAGCATAATTTGAAATTTCTGATTTAGGTAAAAAAGGTGTAATTTCCTGAGAAACAAAAAGTATTCTTTTCTTTTCCATAAAATAGACTTGGATTTTTGTGGATACAAATTTACGGAAAAAATAGGCACATGTCAATAAAAAGTATAGATTTGTTCGTTTGCTTAAAAATTTCTTAACACAGAAATATGCAAATCGCCAAGGATAAAGAAACGCTGCAAACACTGCTAAATAAGTGGTCTGGCAAGTCAATTGGACTCGTACCAACCATGGGTGCATTGCATGAGGGTCATCTCTCATTAATTGAAAAAGCCAAAAGCGAAAATGACTTTGTTGTGGTGAGTATTTTTGTGAATCCAAAACAATTTAACGATCCTAAAGACCTAGAGAATTATCCAAGTGATTTAGAAGGAGACTTGAAAAAGATCCAGGATTTGACTGATTGCGTGTTTTGTCCCGACATAGAAAATGTATACCCAAACGACTTCAAGGAGCTTCGTTTTGAAATTGATCATTTGGAAGGTGTCATGGAGGGCAAGCACCGTCAAGGACATTTTCAAGGCGTTTGCAATATCGTATATATATTATTGGACTTGGTGAAACCCACCAGAGCTTATTTTGGAATCAAAGATTATCAACAATTGGCGATTATTCGTCATATGTCGAAGGTCCATTTTCCAAAAATTGAAATCGTGCCTTGCGAAATTATCCGGGAAGAAAATGGTTTGGCTAAAAGTTCACGAAACTTGAACTTATCGAAAGATGATTTTGAAAAAGCAGCCATTATCTATCAAAACTTAATTGCCGCGAGAGATTTGATTCGTTCAAATAAAAGTATTGATCAGGTAAAAGAAATTGTCCGAAATAATTTTCAGAAGGAAAAAATTGAATTGGAATATTTTGAAATAACGCATCCAGACACTCTACAACCAATAAATTCAAGGATTCCGAGATCCAGGGGATTTATTGCAGCCTATGTTGGAAATGTTCGATTAATAGATAATTTGGAATTAATTGAGTAATTTTGCGCCGAAATCTGACAAGAGATGATGGTAGAGGTTTTTAAATCAAAAATACATAGAGTCAAGGTGACTGAAGCTGATTTGAATTATATTGGCTCAATCACGATCGACGAGGATTTACTGGAGGCTTCAAATATATTGGAGGGAGAAAAAGTTCAGATCGTAAACATCAATAATGGTGAACGCATTGAAACTTATACGATTAAAGGGAAAAGAGGAAGTGGTGAAGTTTGTTTGAACGGACCCGCGGCTAGACGCGTTGCTGTTGGTGATATAATAATTATTATTTCGTATGCGTTATTGGACTTCGAAGAGGCGAAGACCTTCAAGCCAACGATTGTTTTCCCTGATGAAAACACGAACAAACTTTCTTAATTGAAAAAAACACTAATTGCTATTCTCAAAATTGTGGTCCCACTTGCTGTCGGGGTTTATCTCATTTGGTATTACTACAACCAAATGTCTCAGGAGGATAGAGATACCACCATTTATGCAATCCAAAACGCCGATTATATCTGGCTTCTTTTGTCCGTTGCAATCGGTTTTGTAAGTCATCTTTCTAGAGCTTATCGATGGAAATACACCCTAGAACCCATGGGCTACAAACCGAAATTCTGGCATCTTTACCACGGTGTCATGATCGGTTATATCGTGAATCTTACCATACCAAGATCTGGAGAAGCAAGTAGAGCGGGCTTTCTATATAATTCCGATCGCGTGCCCTTCACAAAATCTTTTGGGACTATTATCGCTGAAAGAGCGGTAGATTTAATCATGCTTGGAATCATAACCTTGATTACGGTTGGCATGCAGTATTCCAAAATGGACGAAATCCAAAATTTGATCATGGGTTATGGTTCAGAGAATCAAAAAGATGATGGGGGTGGAATTGGTTCGTATATACTCATAGCAGTTGCCGTTATTGCTCTTATTGGAATTATTTTGATTCTAACTAACCAAAAGATTCGAACAAAAATCATGGATTTACTGTCGGGTGTTTGGGAAGGTATTCGATCGATTTTCAAATCGAAAAATCCGGGTGGATTCATTTTACATACGTTCATTATCTGGATTTGCTATCTGGCCATGTTCATTGTAGCATTCAAAGCGCTTCCAGAAACAACCGACATGCCCGTTGCTGGTAGTCTTGCGGCCTTTATTGCTGGAACAGTTGGTTTATTATTTATCCCTGGAGGCATAGGAGCCTATCCAGCTTTAGTTGCAATTATTACAACCTTTTATCTGTTTCCAGAACATTACGCAGATGCAGAAGGAAGTGGACCACACCCTCAAGCTTACGCCATTGGCTGGTTGATATGGTTAGCCCAAACTGCCCTCATTGTTGGGCTTGGAATTATTTCCCTACTTTTAGGAAGCATGATCAAGAAAAAAGCAATAAGCAATGAACCGATTGGAAGCGATACAGGAGAAAGTGAGTAGTTTACATAGAGCTAGTCAGTATGTACATAAATGGCATGCGCAATCTCTCAAAGTTGTTTTCACCAATGGGTGTTTTGATATCCTTCATAAAGGTCATCTTACCTACCTAGCAAAAGCAGCCTCAATGGGTGATCGACTGATCATTGGAGTAAATTCAGACGATTCGGTTCGATCATTGGGTAAAGGAGATAATCGACCTATAAATACTGAATTGGATCGGGCCTTTTTACTGGCCGGACTTGGAATAGTTGATGCTGTTGTGATTTTCGATGATTCTACTCCAGAAAAATTAATTCAAGAATTAAATCCTGATGTTCTAGTAAAAGGAGGAG
>JAUICI010000016.1 GCA_030427935.1 Bacteroidia bacterium
TATATCGATACTTTGAACAAATTACAAAATCTAGGTGTCATTATTTCAGATGCTCGTGGTGAATTGTATTCAGCATTATCACATGCTAAATCGCAATCAGAAAGAGATTTCATTAAGCAGCAAATTGATATTAATAACAAGTATGGTTCTCCCTACGATGGGTTCAAAAAGAAAATGGATCAGCAATTGGAGATTCTTTCTGAAATGCAAATCGTATTTGAACAAGCGGAGACAGATGCTAATTCGAAATTTACGCACAAGTTTATCGTGGAAATGGCCGAAAAAGCGGACAAGAAATCCTATCCAGTGAGATGGTTGATTGTAGTCATTACGACTATTTCAGTTTTCTTATTTACAGTCCTTGTACTTCTCGTTTTGAATAAGATCAAAGAATTGCAAAACCAGTCGAAAGTTGACGCTTAATCTTCGGTCATCCATAGTTTACAGTCTTGTAGCAATTTTTGTATTGCTCAATGGAATCCTTTTTCTGAAAGGAATGTATTTCTTTTTGGCCGCACCGGTTGCACTTCTACTTATCTATGGGGCACTTTTTCATTTTGAAACCATATTTCTTTTTGTTGTATTCTGTGCACCCCTTTCACTTAATTTAGAAGATTTAGTCGGAAACGGAGGACTTTATCTACCTACTGAACCCATGCTGTTTGGGATGATGTTAATCATTATTCTCAGATCCATGCTGAATGGGTTTATTTCTTACCGCATATTTTATCATCCCATTACTTTAATTCTAGGCCTTCAAGTGGTCTGGTTGTTCATTACCTCATTGACTAGCGAGATGCCTGTGGTTTCTCTGAAATACACCATTTCAAGAATGTGGTTTTTAGTTCCAATGATCTTATTTGGTGCTAGTTTTTTCGAAAAACAGAAGAATTATCGGGCCTTTCTTTCAGCGTTTCTAGCCTCGCTAGGAATTGTAGTCATGTACACTTTGATTCATCATGCTACAAACGGTTTTAGCGAGGAGTCTGGTCACTGGGTGATGTCACCTTTCTTTAAAGACCACACTTCTTATGGAGCCGTACTTGCTCTGCTATTTCCCTTATGTTTTGCTTTATATTTTATCAATAAAGGGAATATCCTTGCTCGTTTTCTAGCTTTATGTTTGATTGGTTTGATCGGAGCAGGTATCGTTTTCTCCTACACTCGAGCAGCTTGGATCACTGTTTTAGGAGCTTTTGTTCTATATCTGATAGTTGTTTTACGCATTAAGTTCTACTACTTCATGGTTCCGGTTTTGATCGTTTCTGGCTTCATCTATTTGAATTTTGATAAGATCACCATGGAAATGGAACGAAATAAAGTGGAGCATACTACCGAGGATCTTCAGGAAAGATTACAATCGGCCTCTAATATTACGACAGATGCTTCAAATTTAGAGCGATTAAACCGCTGGAATAGTGCCATCGAAATGTATAAGAGGCGACCAGTTTTGGGTTGGGGACCAGGAACTTACGCATTTGTTTATGCACCCTTTCAAGCCGATGATGACCTCACAATTATTTCTACGAATTTTGGAGATGGAGGGAATGCGCATTCGGAGTATTTAGGACCTTTAAGTGAACAAGGATTTCCTGGAATGATTTTGATGATTGTTTTGGTGGTTGCCATTTTCTATTACGGCTTTACAACCTATGGAAGAATGCCCATTGGGAATGAGAAAACACTGCTTCTTTATTCCTTGCTCGGGCTTGCGACTTACTTTGTTCACGGTATTTTAAACAATTACCTCGATATCGACAAAGCAGCCATACCGGTTTGGGGAATGGTGGCCTATATCATTGCCATGGACTTGAAATATCCATTTGAATCGGAAAAAAAGGGTATCCTTTCAAACTTTGGGCGTTAAAAAAATATGTTTCTCCCTCTATTTTGACTTCTTCATTTCATTAATTTTAGTCCATGGAACTCCTTAGACTGGAAAATATTTACAAACGGTTTGGACAGAATGCGGCTCTCAGAGATGTCAATATTTCTGTTTCTAAAGGCAAAATTTATGGCCTTCTCGGACCAAATGGTGCCGGAAAAACAACTTTAATTAGAATCATAAACAAGATTATTTCACCAGATCAAGGGAGAATTCTGCTAAATGGCAGGGATATGATTCAAGAAGATGTGTTCTCAATAGGCTATCTTCCAGAGGAGCGCGGACTCTATCACAAAATGAAGGTGAAAGATTACCTCATGTTTATCGGGAGGCTAAAAAACATGTCCAAACAGGATGCTTCGGTTGCCATTGCAGATTGGGCAAGCAAGTTGAAGTTTCAGGAGTGGCAGAACAAAAAAATTGGTGAGCTTTCAAAAGGAATGGCTCAGAAAATTCAGTTTGTAGCTGCTATATTGAATGCACCGGATTTGATCATCTTAGACGAACCTTTTTCGGGCTTTGATCCCGTGAATGCAGAAGTCATTCGAAAGGAGATTCTAATTCTTAAAAAAGAGGGAAAGACGATCATTCTGTCCACTCATAATATGTCCAGCGTTGAAGAACTTTGTGATCATATTTTTCTGATCAATGATTCCGAGAAAATTCTAGATGGCAATGTCGCTGATTTAAAAGATCAAGTCGAAGAAAAAGTTTATTCCATTCAGTTTAAAGGTATGATGATGGCCTTTGCAAATGCGCTTTGGGCTGGTTACGAAATCATTGAAAAGAAAGATTTGGGAAATGATCGCGCCAAAGTCTGGTTAAAAAT
Source organism: Bacteroidia bacterium (assembly GCA_030427935.1). Lineage (GTDB taxonomy): Bacteria > Bacteroidota > Bacteroidia > Flavobacteriales_D > Crocinitomicaceae > JAGQYP01. The sequence goes on from JAUICI010000016.1 coordinate 2,715, forward strand.
GAGAAAAGGAAACAAAATAAATGACCTTTTTGATGCGGTAAAAAACGTAGTGGAAATTGAAGCCGTTCAAGAAGAAAAGCCTACAATCAACGAGATCTTTATTTCAACGATTCAAAAAATGGAAGGGGGAGCAGATGAATAAGATCTTACTCATTACAGCAAGGGAGTTTAAAGAAAAATTAACCAGTAAGTCTTTTATTTTAATGACTTTCATCGGGCCACTACTGATTCTCGCTTTTTTATTTTTGGTCTTTTGGATCAACATGGAATCAACCAAGCCAGTGAAAGTAGTTGTCTCTGATCCAGCCATGCTTCTAAATAATTATGTTCTCAAAAAAGATCATCCCGATATTCAATTTGATGTAATTAACGAACAGATTAATCGAGATGATTTTGAAAACAACGAGCTCTACGCCGACTATGATTTGCTTCTAGAGGTCAATCAGAAAATATTTCAAAATAATACGGCCTTGCTTTTTTATCGGAAAGACCCCGGTGCAAAGAGAGAAGCTTTCATTCAAAGGGCCCTGGAAAAACGTTTGGAGGAGATTAAGTTTGCGGAGCTGACTCAATTGCCGTATTCTAAATTTCAGGAATTAAAAAAGCCTCTAAACCTCAAGACGGCGAATATCAAAACGGAAGAAAATGCCAAGATTAAAAGAATGTCGGGTTGGGTTGGCTGGTTCTTTTCGGGAATCATTTTTCTCTTTATTTTCATTTTTGGTTTTCAAGTTTTAAGAGGAGTTACGGAAGAAAAATCCAATCGGATTGTAGAAGTTATCGTGTCTGCGGTTCAGCCTGTCAAACTCATGTATGGAAAAATTCTAGGCATTGGTTTGGCAGCTTTTATTCAATTTTTGATTTGGACAGGGGTGATTATAATGGGACTACTTCTAATTAAATCAACCATGTTTCCAGATCTTTATGATCCAGAAAATTGGAAAGCTGGTGATGCCATTGCAACCGAATTTGAATCTATCGCGAATCAAAACGAATTTGTCAGTTTGGTTTACAATCAAGTCAATTATTCGGTTATGCTGAGCTGGTTTTTCGTCTTTTTTGTCTTGGGATATCTGCTTTATGCTTCCATTTTTGCAGCTGTAGGTGCTAAGATTTCGAGGGTTAGTGATGTGCAACAATTTTTAATTCCACTGACTTTGCCTTTGATCTTTTCTCTTTTTATATGCGGTTATGTGATTCAAGATCCCCAAGGCGATTTGGCTTTTTGGTTTTCACAGATTCCTCTGACTAGTCCCATTATCAATATGGTTCGTTTAGCAATGGGAATACCACCCGAAAATGCTTGGGAAATCTATTCTTCAATTTTGATACTGGCAGGTTCTTTTGTTGGGATGACGATTTGGTCTGGAAGGATCTATAAAAAGAACATTTTGATCTCTAAGTAGTTTGAAGAAAGGCGTTTTAGATATTGGCTCGAATACGGTCAAATTCAAAATTTTCGATGGAAATGAATTGATTTTGTTTCATACTTATCCTGTGCAAATAGGAACGGGTTTGGTGCAGAATCAACTGACCGATTCCATGATCAAAAAGATTCAAACTTGTTTCGATGGGGTGGAACGAATTTTAAATGAACATCAAGCAAAATTATCAAGAGTAATTGGGACTTCTGCGCTCAGAGATGCCTCCAATTCAGAGCAAATCACAAACTACATTTCAGAATTATTTGATCGCCAATTAGAAATTATTCCTGGAGATCAAGAAGCAGAACTCATTTACAAAGGTGTGAGAAAAGGTATTCAAACAGATGAAAATTACCTCATTTGCGATATTGGTGGGGGCTCAGTGGAATTGATTTATTGCTCCAATTCAGAATTGATTCGAGCTCATAGTTTTGAAGTTGGGGTGATTAAGCTCTATAAAATGAGAAAAACAGCAGATCCATTTTCCAAGGAGGATATTGATTTTTTTACCCAATACCTGGATTCAAGTTTTTCTGAATTTCTGGAAGAAGTGGAGACCGATTATTTGGTGGGTGCAGCCGGCTCATTTGAATCTTTGTATACTTTGAATACAAATCTTGAGTATTCCGGAGTGTTTGAGGATATTAAAATGACTGAATTAAATCAAGTCATTGATCAAATCATAAAAAGTTCTCAGACCGAAAGAGATGAAAATCAATTGATTCCATTTGAAAGGAAAATTTTGCTTCCACTTGGCGCAATTCTTGTAAATTATCTTCTAAATAAGCTAGAAATTAATAAATTCACGGTTTCGCCCAATTCTCTTATTGAAGGATTGGATTTATAGAGATCAAAATTGAAAAAAATACTACTATGGCAAAGATTCTTGTGATTGATGATGAAAAAAGTATAAGAAGAACTCTAAAGGATATTTTGGAATTTGAAGAGTATGAAGTGCAACTTGCAGAAGATGGTAAGTCTGGACTAGAGATGGCTCTGAAAGATAGTTTTGATGTCATTTTTTGTGATATCAAGATGCCAAGAATGGACGGAATGGAAGTGCTTCAAAAATTACAAGAAAATGGTGTAGAAGCTCAAGTTATTATGATCTCAGGTCATGGTAATATCGAAACAGCTGTTGATTCCATCAAAATGGGCGCTTATGATTTTATTGAAAAGCCTCTAGATTTGAATCGAATTTTGGTTACGATCCGAAATGCAAAAGAGAAATCATCCTTACTTACGGAAACGAAAGTTTTAAAACAAAAAATTAGTAAAACTTCTAGTAGCGATATTGTCGGCGAAAGTCCAGGTATCATGGAAGTGAAGAAAATGATCGAGAAAGTAGCTCCGTCTCAAGCGAGGGTTTTAATTACGGGAGAGAATGGAACGGGTAAGGAGTTAGTTGCGCAACAATTGTACAAGCTGTCAGAAAGAAGCAAATTACCTTTCATTGAAGTAAATTGTGCGGCAATCCCATCTGAGTTGATCGAAAGTGAATTGTTTGGTCATGAAAAAGGTGCCTTTACTTCAGCAAATAAAATGAAGAAAGGTAAGTTTGAGTTAGCCGATGGAGGTACACTATTCTTAGATGAGATTGGAGATATGTCTTTATCTGCTCAAGCAAAAGTATTAAGAGCACTTCAGGAAAATAAAATTACCAGAGTGGGGTCTGAGAAAGATATCAATGTGGATACGCGAGTTTTCGCTGCAACCAATAAAGATTTACAAAAGGAAATAGAAGAAGGTAACTTTAGAGAAGATTTATACCATAGATTATCCGTTATTTTAATCAAAGTTCCACCATTAAATGATCGATTGGAAGACATTCCTTTATTAGCGGATCATTTTATGAAGCAAATTTGCGGAAATCAAGGAATTCCTGAAAAAGTGTTTACAGAAGATGCAATCAAAGCACTTCAAGGTGTGAACTGGACAGGAAATATTCGAGAGTTACGAAATATCATTGAACGTTTAATCATCCTTTGTGATGCTGAAATAACGGAAGATGATATTAAACTATTTGCGAATCCTAAAGGGTAGTGAATTCAGAAATAAGATCGAAGAATGTGGACCCTTTCAATAAATCTACATTCTTCAATCTAAAATTCAATTACTTTCGATTAAGATAATCCACAACGCCAACGCCCAATATTTGTTCGCCCAATTGGATTTGATCTTTTGACTTGATTAAATAGGTGATAGAAGAGGAGTTTCCGCACGGTGTAACCCAATCTGCTTCCAAGTATTCAAGGCGAATGGTCCCCTTTGAAGTATTTCCGATTTGTGTAGTCGACCATAGAAAGGGAATCGTATCCGCTGTAATACAGCCGTCATTCAGCCAAAAACTGGTTGAGTTTATCGAATAACCCGTACCATCCGCATTAAAATGCATTTCACCTCCAGTATCTATGTTCCAAGTTCCAGGGAAAATTACCAATGGGTCTGTTTCACAACTAAATAAAAACAGAATCCCAGCGATTAAAGGCAGGGCGAATAATTTTTTCATAATCAATGAGTTTTGGATGAATTCCTAAATTAATCAAATATTTTGGCACAAAAAAAAGCCCTACAAAATGCAGGGCTTCTTTAAGTATAATAAAATTTATTTTCTGCTTAAGTTCTCGATAATTCCGATTCCGAAAACTTCAGCACCAAGTTCGATCTTGTCTTTTCCTTTGATTGTGTAAGCAATCTCCGTATAAGCCCCACAAGTTGTTACTCCGTCAGACTCAAGATAATCCAATCTCAAAGTTCCTTTTGAGCTAGATCCAGTTTGTGTTGTCGTCCAATTGAATGGAATTGTATCAGAAGTGATACTCAAACAACCATTCGTGAAGTAGGAACTCGAAGCGTTTAAAGAATATCCTTTTCCATCCGTTCCGAAATAAAGTTCTCCTCCAGATTCAATCGTCCATGTTCCCGGGAACACCACTTGAGGATCCTTTTCACAGGATACAAATAATAAGATTCCAGCAATTAGCGGTAAAAGTAAAAGTCTTTTCATTTTTTATGATTTTAAAATTTTTCCAATGATAATCATTTTATACTAAATAACTGAAATCGAGAAAAATAAAAAAGGACTTCCATTATTAAAGTCCCTTGTACTAATCTACGATAAATAGTATTTATTTTCTTTTCGTCATTTTTTCTAAATCCAACTTACTTAGATCTATTTCGAGGATTTTGTGACCTCCAATCCCACTCTCAACAACGACTCTTGACATATGCCCTTTCTTTGAGTCGGGCACCATTCTAAAATAAAAGTCATCGGTCTCCGAGTTAATGTTTACTCCTAAATTGACTGCTTTTTCAAATCCATCTCGACCTTTTTTGGAGACAAACACATCGTATCCACCCATGTTATCAGCATGACCTTGGGAGCTGAAAAACAAATATTTTCCATCTGGTGTAATCCAAGGAGTCGTTTCTCTGTAAGGTGTATTAATACTGTCACCTAAGTTTACAGGTTTACCCCAGTCCTTACCAAGTTTATCCGCCATCCAGATATCGGATTGACCTTTACCACCTTTTCTTTCCGACACAAAGTACATGGTTTCTCCATCTGCAGTCAAGACCGCCGTACCTTCGTAAAATGAAGTGTTGATATTCTTTCCGAAAGGTCTTGGAGAATTCCAAGTTCCTCTCTTTGTTTTCTTAGCATACCAAATATCAGATGAACCTGTTTTATATTTTGGTTTGTCTTCTGCCATTTCGTTGTTTACCGTCATGATAGCAAAGCTACCGTCTGCAGTTATGAAACTGATAGACTCAAAACTTGGAGTGTTCAATCTAGATATTTCATTGGAAATTTTTTCATATACTTTAGTAGATTCATTCCATGTAGCTCCGTAAATGTCTTCGTAGTAAACATTGTCCGATGGATTAATTCCACCACCTTTTGTATCTGGTCTTCTCGAAGTGAAATAGGCAATTGAATCAGCCCAGATAAATCCATATTGAGGATAAATCGAATTAATGTCACCTGCTAAAACCTTTACCTCCATTGGGTTCTCGTTTGATTTTTGAGCCATTGCAAACTCGCATTGTGCAATCATATCATCGATTCGAAGATCTCTTTTTCTTTCTTTACTCTTTATAATTGCATTTGCTTTCTCATAGTTTTCTTTGGCTTTCTTGAAATCCCCAAGGACATGATGACATTGAGCCATTAAGTAATGCACTTCATCCGAAACATCATTCTTGATCTTGTATGCATCCTGAGCTTTGTTTAAAGCACTTTCATATCTTTTTAGAAGGTAATTGCATTCTCCCAAATAGTAATGCGCATTGGCATTTGTTTTATCTTTTTTAATCGCTTCTCTGAATTTCAATAAGGCTTGTCTTACATTTCCTTCGTTTAAAAAAGCTCTTCCTTCAGAAACAGCAAGACCCGCAGCCGTTTTATCAATGATATTGGCATTTGAATCTGGTGGCATGTAGGTGTAATCTTTAGCATTCAAGCTAAATCCAACTACGACAGCGGCTATTAAAAGTATAGTCTTCATAATGATTAATTCTTAATTATTCGGTCAAAATATTTTGCAATCTAAGTAAATCCAATAATTATTCCAAAGTGCTTCGATCTATTCAGCTTCCTCTGTTAGAGGAGGTTCTTCATTTTCTGAAGTATCTTCTGTTTCTGAAGAAGTACTTGAGGCTTCGGTATCTTTAACTTCTTCCTTGTCCTCCTCATCTTTTTTACCTTCTAGGACATCTTTCTTTTTGATGGCCCATTCATTATTTTCTAAGCCTACAACTTTTTGCATGGAAAGCGTCGCAGCTGCCATGGCTAAAATTGGCGCAATAGTAACAGCTATGGTTGCAAATACCATGTAAACATAAGTATTGGAAAAAGCACCCGGAAAGAAATAGCGAAGAACTTCAGGAATCATGAAAACAATGGAGTAAACGGCTCCAATTGACATCGCAAGTCCACGATGGTTTCTTACAAAATAAGTAGATTGCTGAATATTTAATCTTCTTCTCTCATTAATGAAATCAATGAATCCAAATCCATAATAGTAGAAACCAATGATCAGAGGAATCGAAAAGATCAATACTGCTTTGAATTCATTTTTCGGAAAAAAAGCAGCCAATCCTAAAACTACAACCAGAAAGAAATATTCCCAGAACATGTTTCGGAGGGCAATTTTAACACCTCTCCTTACATCGTGTACCAGTTGTGTGAAGTTGAAAGGATAGACATTCCCTGTCAGAATTTCTTCCATTTTCTCCGATAACATGGCTAATAGAGGTGAAAGGATGATGATCACAATATATTTGGTGAACTTGGTAAAGATGACATAAAACCCATCCGAAATAACCAATTCAATGTTCAACCAAATGAGTTCATTGAGGTTTTTGGGATTGTTCGCTTTGAGTTTTTCGTTGATGTCCAATTCAAGGCTAACAAAATACTGACCCAACATGAAAATCCCCAAACTCAAAATAGCAGGGAAAATGAAGTAATACCATAATTTATGTTTGAAGATAAACTTGGTTCCTTCTATGTAACTGGAAACCCCTGTCTTAAAATTTTCTATGAATCCCATTGGATTATTTTTTTGTCGCTACCAAAGTTAAAAATTGAATTGAATTATAAAAGCTATAATCTTTAAGTTTTTAGTAAATTTGCCTTTTTTTAAAATTTAGCAATGGCATTTTCGAGTTTAGAAGCGATTTCTCCAATTGATGGGAGATACAGAGGTAAAGTAGATGAGTTATCAGAATATTTTTCTGAAGCTGCATTGATCAAGTATCGAACTTTAGTTGAAATCGAATACTTTATCGACCTTGTAAAAATTGGACTACCGGCTTTGGCTAATTTTCCTCAAGATAAATTCCCGATGATTCAAGGGATTTACAAAAATTTCTCGATTGCTGATGCTGAAAAAGTTAAATCCATCGAATCGGTCACCAATCACGATGTAAAAGCAGTTGAGTATTTCATCAAAGAACAATTCGATGCTTTAGGTTTGTCTGAATGGAAAGAGTATATTCATTTTGGGCTAACTTCTCAGGATATCAACAATACTGCTACACCTAAATTGTTGAAAGACGCGGTAGAGCAGGTGTATTTACCAGCAATGAAGGAGTTGGTCAATCAGCTAAATACCTACAAAAATGACTGGAAAGATGTTTCTATGTTGGCTCGAACTCATGGTCAACCAGCATCCCCGACGAAGCTTGGAAAGGAGATTCAAGTATTTACCGAGAGAATTGATGTGCAAATTAAACAACTAACTCAAGTACCTTATTCTGCTAAATTCGGTGGAGCTACAGGTAATTTTAATGCGCACAAAGCTGCATTTCCTGAGAAGAACTGGGTGGAATTTGCTAATAATTTCGTTAACAATACACTTGGTTTGGATAGGAGTCAGACGACCACTCAAATTGAACATTACGACAATTTAGCTTCTCTATTTGACGCGATGAAAAGGATCAATAATGTGATTCTAGATTTGGATCGAGACATGTGGACCTATATCTCCATGAACTATTTCAAGCAAAAGATCAATAAAAATGAAGTTGGTTCTTCAGCCATGCCTCACAAAGTAAATCCTATTGATTTTGAAAATTCTGAAGGAAATATCGGGATTGCAAATGCGATTTTTGAACATTTGTCGGCTAAACTTCCAGTTTCAAGACTGCAAAGAGACCTTACAGATTCAACCGTTTTAAGAAATGTTGGAGTTCCAGTGGCGCACACAATGATAGCTGTGAAATCGACCTTGAAAGGATTGAGTAAACTTTTGCTAAATCAAGAGGCTTTTGATCAAGATCTTGAGGAGAATTGGGCAGTTGTGGCGGAAGCGATTCAAACAGTTTTAAGAAGAGAGAATTATCCAAATCCCTATGAAACACTAAAGGCGTTGACTCGAACAAATGAAGTAATCAATGCCCAAAGCATTGCGAAATTCATAGATACTTTGGAGGTTTCAGATGCCGTAAAGGAAGAATTGAAACAATTTACACCATCTAACTACACAGGGGTTGATCTTGTAAAATAAGATCTGTACAAAAGTTTTCCGTTTTAGGAATTTCGTACTTTTTCTTTAATCTCGATTTTATGCTCTTCAGCATAGACTTTGTCTTGTCGACAATTTCGAATGGCTTTATTCATGCTTGATGAATCATGACCATATTTCTTGCATGGGGGACACATGAAAAAATGAAAACGCATGGTCAATTTCTCCCAAAAACTTAGTTGGGTATGATTGGATTTCTCCTTGAGATATGTTGCTTTCTCACATGCTTTCATCCTTAAACCATTTTTTTTCTATGCAAGACCTTAACTTGATCTTAGCTCGGTGAATGATAACCCACAAATTCGACGTGGTGATTCCGTATTCCTTACAAATTTCCTCCGTATCTCTATCGTTCAAGAGTTTTTCACTTGCAATTACTCGCTGACTTTCAGGTAAACTTTCAAAGCAACTCAGAATAATCGCTCTTAATTCTTTATTATCGAGTTCGTTTTCAAGAAAGTTAAGATCATTCTTAGACATGGCGTCCACTTTCCAGTGTCCTTCTTGACTACCACTATCTTGAAAAAATGAAGAAAAGGTATTGGTAGTTTTAACCTCTTTTTTTCTCCAGTGATCGATAATTTTTCTATTCAGTATGGTTCCAAGGTAAGATTTTGGATTTCCAATTTGATCCAATCCTTCTTGGTTTTTCATCACAGCAATAAAGGTTTCTTGAACAAAATCATTTGCAAGATCTTCATCGTGTATTTTATAATAGGCCAGATTGTATAGAAAGTCGGAGTGCTCATCGACCCAGTTTTCCAATACATTTTTTTTCTGATCCAATCTTTTAAAGTTTGTTTGAAATGACTGCTTTTCTCCAATCGAAAAAAACAAATTCATTTAGTTTGGAACATTAAAGTTACCATAATGTTGTCAAAAATTCCAATTATGTCTATTTTTAGGTCGATAAATAAATTTTATGAGACTTCTCTTATCCTTAATTACCGTATCCCTATTCCTATTTTCGTGCACTTCAGAAAAAAAGAAGGATGACGAAAAAAAAGAAGACGAGGAAATCAAGGTAAATAACAATGATGTTAAAGAACCCTTTAAGGATATTCAAGTAAAAAAGTTTTACGATGTAATTAGAAAAGACGGCGTCGAAAAGAAGTATAAATTTCGAGTAGATTCTGTTGGTTCTGATAAGATTACCATGTACAATGTGAATTTGTTTGGTGAAGGAACGGAAGCTAGTGGACTAGCCATGTCGGCTGCATCTGATAGTGCTCAAGTATATTTTCTTGGAAATAAATTGGTAATTGAAATGAACGAAGGAGTTGCCAATTTTTTTAATCAGGATCAATTAAAAAAGACTGAAAGTTTTATCAAAAAGGAATACCGATTTGATAAAAATGATATTCGTCTTACAAAGGTGCATAAGAAAAACACCACAGAGGAAGAAGGACCTACCGAATAAGTTGATTCCATGCCCAATTTTAAGCCCTTATCGGTTTTTATCTCAGTCATTTTTTTAGGGAATATTTTTGCCCAAGCAAATTTTGCTTTCGAAGATTTAATCTACATGATTGATGGCAAAGATTTAGGTACAAACGAAGTCCCGGTCTACGAAAACATTAATGTTGGGGTAAAAGACATTCAAGGTTATTTAATTGAAGACGAAAAGGTTGAACTCGGGATGGAAGTAGTGATTACGGATGTCAATTCCAATCGATTACTGTTTTCTCCGGACATGATGGAAGGAATTAGACTGTCCGAAGATGAAGTAAAAACTGTTCAATTCGATTTGAATTTGAATGAGGACTTTCGAAAAGGAGAAGAGTATTTCATCAAAATTAAAGTTTGGGACAAAAGAACATCTAAAAGCTATTCTAAGCATTCCTCTTTCAAAGTGGTAGAAGGTCTTCGAAATGACCATGTATATATTGATGTAAGAAGATTGAATGTGGCAGGGTATAAATTCTTTTTAGATCGTCAAAGACTCTATAAATCAAACTATGTCAGAAAAGGAAACGAAGTTGTAACCGACTTATTTTTTACGGAGCTCGAAATCGAAAAAGGTGAAGATATTGTGATTTTAACCGAAATCATTGATGAGCAAAACTCAAAAACAATAAAACTAAAAAATGAACATCTAATTGAAGATAAAACGGAGGATTTGAAAAGTGTTTTGGTCCGAACTTTTTTTGATGATGAAAACCTGATACCGGGTAACTCTTATATCTATAATCTGCAGTTTCATAATGCTTCTCGAAATCAGAAATTGGACATGAAATTTCGTTTTAATTTACTTCCAATTAATTGGGAAGAAAATGGCGTGAAATCCGGTGGAATAGCTCTAGAATCTTCTAAGAATAAAATCAAAACAAAACCGAATGTGACCGTTGAAATTGGAGACCGACTGGATTTTACTCTTCTCGGTTTTGAATCGAAACAATTAAGTGACTTCGGCTTTGGGAAAATTGGAGGCGTACTGCAGGTGAGAGATGCGAAAGGAAAGTTATTCTCTTCAACGAAAGATTTGTTTAGTGAACTTGGTCCCTATCCTTTAACACAAACCGATGTTTTGAATTTTGATTATGTAATCCCAAGTTCCTTGGCTTCAGGATCGAAATATACACTTGAATTTAAAGTGTGGGATAAGTATAGCAATGCTATAATCCATAAAAAGTTTCCGTTTAAAACTGCTAAGGTCAAAGAGATGCCATTTGGACTGCAAGAGAATCTGTTTTTGAAATGTAAATTCATGGATTCAAAACTAGTTCCCATCTCTGTTTATGTGAGCAAGAATGGCTATAAAAATCATTCCAATAATTTGAGACCTTTAGATGAAATTGATCTCATTTCTTCAGTCGAATTAAAAGAAAGCTATCAAGCAAAAGAACTAACACGTCAGATTGAATTATTTGACGACCAAGGGAATTTGTTGACACATGATGAAGAGCTTATGGAAGGCTTTTCAAGGGGAGAAGTCATCGCCTCATTGGTCATTCCGGAAGCAGGAATTGAATTCAACAGAAATTATAGATTGATTGCATATTTGACAGATGGCGACCTGGAATTAATGCGAGTTGAATACACATTTTATATAGAACAATAAATATGACTAAATACCTTCTAATATTTCTATTCCTTTTTAATGGTTTGAATTCTATCGCCCAAGAATTTGGTTTTCAAAACTTGATTTTTTCCTCCGAAGGGGTTCAGTTAAAATCAAGAGAGCTCCCGAAATATGAGAAGCTAGTAATTAATGTTGTTGGGATTCAGGGTTTTGTACCGATAGAAAATGTCGCTAACCTGGCTATGGAAGTTCGTGTGAGTGATGAGAATGATAAAGAGATTGTCTTTAGTCCTGACATGTTTAATAAACAGCCAATTCCTATTGAGAACATTCCATATCTGGACTTTAGTTTTGGCTTAGGAGAGGGTTTTGAAGTAGGAAAAACGTATTTTATTAAAGTGAGACTTTGGGATCGGAATTCCAATAAAGAAATGACTAAAGAAACTTCCGTTAAAGTTCTTCCTCGACTTATCAATAAGCATGTAAAAATTGAAGAAAAGGTACTTTCTAGTCTTGATGTAAAAGTCTATCTGAACAAGAACAGATATTTCGAAGGGAATTATGTTCGTGAAGGAGATGAACTGTATTTTGATATGTTTTTTGAAGACATCAGATTAGACAAAAAAGTCTCAATGGATTACAGTGTGAATCTCATTGAAGTTGAAACCGGGAAAAAATATCCAGTCGAAAGTGATGTCATGGTCATCTCGGATCCTGAGCAATTAGGAAACATGAACTATGGAATCAAAATGGAAGGGAGCAATCTGATTCCCGGAAAGAAATATCAAATGGAAATTGGGTTTAAAATTGATGCAATTGAGGCATTTTTCAAGGCTACCTATTCCTTTGTTTTTCTGGGTAAAGGTTCTAGTTCAAATAAGGAACTGATTGCACATAAAGAATTCCAACTCTATTTGAACAAAGAAGAGATTTCAGGTAAACCCACTTTATTCCCAGGAGATCGACTCGATCTGGCTATTCGAAATTTAAATACCCAATTGGAACAAGAAAACATGATCAATTCCATTGGAGCTGAGTGGGTTATATTTGATAGTAAGGGGAAGGAGATTACACGTTCTACGGATTTGTTTGTCGGAAACTCTAATGTTGGTTCGGATAAAACTTCGGAAATCACACTTAATTGGGCTTCTACTTGGGACATCGAAGAAAATCAATCCTATTTACTGAAAGCAGTGATTTGGGACAAGTTCTCCCTCAAAAGATTTGAATTCGACATCAATTTTAAAGGGGGGAAATTCAAGAAAAGACCTTATGGATTAGAGAAAAATAAAAATATCAAATTCTTTGTCGATAAAAATAAAATCAAACCCGTTGCGACCTATGTCATCCGAAATGGGTTTCCATACGATCAGAATTTGTTGAACCCTGGAGATGAGGTTTTTCTTAAGGTTTCAGGAATTAAGAATGAAGGAGTGGATACTAAAGACTTTAAAACGATTGTACAGATAACCGATCTCAATGGAAAAGTTCTAACTGAAAATGTGGAAGATTCACCGAATTTTACTGAAGGAGAAATATTTTCTACCATCACCATTCCCTATTCCGGCGAAGATATCGGGAAATCCTTCATTTTAGTAAGTAAACTAATGGATGGAAGTAAAGATGTTTTGAAGTCAGAATATACCTTCAAAGTTGTTAAATAGCATTTTTTGTTCCTTCTTTTAATGAATACAGAAGGACTAAGTCATAGATAAAATGCGCGGTAATTGAACTCCAAATCCCATATTCCTCAAATAAGTACCCAAGTAGTACGGAGAATAAGGTCAAGAAAATACCAAAGACAAACATTCCCAAATTGAAAATGTTGAGATAACCGTGAATGGCAATAAAAATAATTGAGGTGATCCAAATGCCTAATTGTCCCTGAATGGCTCCTCTAAAAAGAATCTCTTCACCAAAACCTGCGGCAAAGGAAAGAAAAATGACATCGAACGAGTTTAAATTTAGTCCTCTAAAAAATTCAGTGAGGTCATAGGTGGATTTCGAAATGAAAGGAATTTCACTAATTCTTTCGGCAAGCATAGCAACCGATAGGCCGAATAATCCGCCTGCTAAGATCGAAGGCCAAGCATTCAATTCGACCTTTAGAACCTCCAATTTAAAACCCCCTTCAAATAAAAAATTTATCCCGAAACCCACTAAAGGAAAGCCAATTAGGGTGATTATACCTAGTATGTATAAATTGTTCTTCTTTAACAATGCTTATTCGGATTAAACCGTTAATTTTGAGGGCACAAAAGTAGACTAAAATTATGAAAGAAAGTACGATTAAGTTTTTTCAAGACCTAGTTTCCGGAATTGGAGTTACAGGTGATGTAGCCAAATGGATCGAGTTGTTTATCATGGTTATCGGATTGGCAATTATTGTATTTGCCATGTGGTGGGTAACCAAAAAGATTTTAATTGGAATCATCCACAGTTTTGCTGCAAAATCAAAAACAACATGGGATGATCATCTTGTTGAAGTTGGCTTCTTTGGTGTCTTGTCTAATTTGATGCCTTTATTCTTCATGGGCTTCTTTTTAGATATTGTTTTTTACGCCTTTCCAACAACCGAAACTTTTTTAGATCGGGCAGTTAAGATTTCCTTTGTTATAGTTATAAATATTGCCGCTTTAAGATTTTTAAATGCTTTTAGATTGGTTATTGAGGATCTCCCTCAGTTAAAGGATAAGCCTTTGAAATCAATTTTCCAGCTGGTGAAGATCATTCTATCTCTATTCTTGGTTATTGTGATGCTGTCCATCGCAACGGGTGAGTCACCAACTTATTTCTTACTTTCCTTAGGTACCATTTCGGCAGTTCTTTTATTGGTTTTCAAAGACACCATTTTAGGTTTTGTTGGAAGTATTCAATTGTCTGCAAATGACATGATTCGTGTAGGGGATTGGGTAACTATGGAGAAATATGGAGCCGATGGAGATGTAATGGAAATCAGTTTAACAACGGTGAAAGTTCAAAATTTTGATAAGACCATTACGACGATTCCAACCTATTCCTTCATTACAGATTCATTCAAGAATTGGAGAGGAATGGAAGAAAGTGATGGAAGACGAATTGTACGTTCCATTAATATTAAACAAGAGACAATCAAGTTTTTATCGAAAGAAGATGTCGAGAAGTTCAAGAAAATTGACATGATCGCTGACTTTATCGACGCCAAGGAAAAAGAGATAGAGGAATACAATAAAACACATAAAATCAAACATCCTGAAATCGGGATTAATGGAAGAAACCAGACCAATATTGGTTTGTTCCGAAAGTATATGGAGCATTATTTGAAAAACAATCCAAATATCAATACCCAAATGACTTGTATGGTTAGATTAATGCCAGGAACTGAAACTGGAGTTCCATTGCAAGTTTATGTGTTCTCTAAAGTAAAAGCTTGGGCTGAATACGAAGTTATTGTGGGGGATATATTTGATCACTTGATGGCTTCCGTAAACTCATTCGACCTAGAAGTATTTGAAAATCCATCGGGATCTGATTTTAGAACACTTTCGAGGTAATAATATTATAAAATAGATTACGAACCCTGACAGGCTAGCCCTCGTCAGGGTTTTTTGTGTTCAATTGTTTGAGTTCTAAAATTTATTAATAAGGTATGCTTATGTGATAATTGTTACACCAGAAGATGATCATTCTACAGAAATTTGCACTCCAAATGAGAATCTGCAGATGAAAAAGTTTTTACCCATTTTTGATTGGCTACCCAATTATCAGAAATCCTGGTTAGGAGGGGATTTGTCTGCTGGTCTAACTGTCGGAATTATGCTAATTCCTCAAGGTATGGCTTATGCCATGATTGCCGGTTTGCCTGCAGTTTATGGTTTGTATGCTGCATTGATTCCACAGGTGATCTATGCCATCTTCGGTACTTCGCGACAACTAGCTGTTGGCCCTGTAGCGATGGATTCTTTATTGGTTGCAAGCGGTTTGATGGCTTTTGCATCAACAGGTTCTGATCAGTATATTTTATTAGCAATTATTCTCGCACTCATGATGGGTGCCTTCCAATTGCTGATGGGACTTGTCCGAATGGGTTTCTTGGTTAACTTTCTTTCAAAGCCAGTTATTTCGGGTTTCACCTCTGCGGCAGCAATCATTATCGCTTTTAGTCAGCTGAAACATCTGATAGGGGTTGATATTCCTCGAAATAATAAAATTCATCTACTTCTTAAAGACGCCTTTTATGCTTTGGATGAAATTCATTGGCTCACTTTAGGAATTGGAATTGGCGCGATTCTCATTATCAAGTTGATCAAAAGGTATACGCCTAAAATTCCTGCAGCATTAGTCGTTGTTGTTTTAGGTACGGGAGCAGTTGCTTTGTTGGGTATGCATACGCAGGGGGTTCGAATCGTAGGATCTATTCCAAAAGGATTTCCCTCTTTTTCGATTCCAGATTTGGCAAACGCACCCATATTAGATTTGATTCCGATAGCCCTGACCTTATCTGTTATTGCTTTCATGGAAGCTTTTTCAGTGGCCAAGGCGATTGAGGAAAAACACGATGATTATGAAGTGGATGCAAATAAAGAACTGATTGCATTAGGAATGTCAAATATAGTGGGATCCTTTTTTCAATCTTATCCAACTACGGGTGGGTTTTCAAGAACAGCCGTAAGTGATCAAGCTGGTGCTAAAACAGGCTTGTATTCTGTGATAGCTGCGCTAGTAGTCGCGCTAACCTTGCTATTCTTTACTCCCTTGTTTTACTATTTGCCTAATGCAGTTTTGGCCGCCATTATCATGGTAGCAGTATCTGGATTGATTGACTTTAAGCAACCCATTTATCTATGGAGAAATCAGAAAAGTGAATTCTTTTTACTCAATATTACTTTCATAGCAACACTTACAGTTGGCATTGTGACGGGAATTTTAGTAGGGGTTGTTCTTTCTCTTTTACTGCTCGTTTATCGAACATCCAAACCACATATTGCGGAATTGGTTCGGGTGGGAAACACAGATATTTTCAAGAACAAGAACCGTTTTGATGATGTACAAGATCGAAATGATATTTTAATCGTTCGTTTTGATGGTCAGGTTTATTTCGGCAATCAGCAATATTTCAGACAACAGATGAATAATATGATTCGCAATAAAGGGGAAGATCTCAAATTGGTTATACTGAGTGCGGAATCGGTTAACTTTATTGATTCTACAGGTCTAAATATGCTGAAACAGTTTGTGAGTGAACTACATGCAAAGGGAATTCAGTTTTACATAAGTGGGGCCATAGGTCCTGTAAGAGATATTATCAATAATTGCGAATTGGTTCAGCTTATAACACCAGAGAATCAATTTATATCTGTGAACGATGCGATCAAATATTTTGATAATGGAGGGAGTGAAAGTTATGAGTTTCGAAAAATTAGTACACAATGCTCATTTGCCGAGAATATATAGTGCTGTGTAACATTTGTTACTTCCAATGATCTAAGTATCAGGTAAATTTGTAGAAGAAATATTTAAGAAAAAAAAATGGCAACTAGTAAATTAAATTTAGAAACATTCAAAGAGAAGATCTTTGATTATACAAACGGAGGAGATTGGAAATTTGAGGGGGATAATCCTGCTATTATAGATTTCTATGCGGATTGGTGTGGACCTTGTAAAATGGTTGCCCCAATATTAGAAGATCTTTCCGAAGAATATCAAGGAAAAGTGGATATCTACAAAGTAGATACTGAAGTGGAGCAAGAATTGGCGGCCATGTTCAGAATACGTTCAATTCCTTCGATTCTTTTTATACCAAAAGAAGGTAAACCCATGATGCAGGCTGGTGCTATGTCGGCAAATGGATTTAAAGAAGTAATTGAAAAAGAATTAATTAAATAAGAATTTAGATAGGAGAGGGGTGATACACAAAAGAGAATTTTACAAATTAGCTATGTATTGGACGCACTCGCTTTTGTGTTGAATAGTCGTTAGTAGTTTAGTCAAAGCAGCCCTTCTCCTATTTTATGTTAATCTTTGAACCAATTCTTCTTGATTGGGAAGAATAGCAAGCATTTCCTCTTCGGTATACAACCTGAAATCATCAAAATCAAATCCTGGACTTACTGCACAAGCCACGAAACCAAAGCCTTTTTCTCCATCGATTAATTCAGAACCAAAAATGTAGTTCGCAGGAACCATTCCTTGATGTTTCTGTCCTTTTGAAAAGTCCGAACCTAAATCAAAATAAGTATAAACACCTTCAGGACTAATCATGTGAATACGCAATGCATCTCCTTCGTGGTGGTACCATAATTCATCACTTTTTATTGAATGAAAATGGGATATATTTCCAGTTTCCAGTAAAAAATAGATGGAAGTTAGATTACTTCGCTCTTTAAGTTCAATTTCTCCTCGATAAGTCTCCTTGAAATAGCCACCTTCAGGATGGGCTTCTAATCCGTAATTATTTATAAGTTCTGCAATCCGATTCTTTGACATTTTTCTTAACTTTAAGACAAATCTATATAAAAATTAAACCCATGTCAGAAGAACAAATAGTCATCTACGCAGTATCAGGAGTTTTAGTCATCATCTTGTTATTGAAGTCCATAATCATTGTGAGAGAGCGAAATGCTGCGATCATAGAAAGACTGGGGAAATTTACCCGCATAGCAAATCCTGGGATTGGTTTAATCATCCCTTTTATTGATCGAAGAGTTTTTACGCAGAATTTGAGAATTCAGCAATTGGATGTAAGCATCGAAACGAAAACATTGGATGATGTATTTGTGAATTTGAGAGTTTCTGTCCAGTTTCTTGTGATAAAAGAAAAAGTACATGAGTCTTATTATTCTTTGGATGATCCCTACAATCAGATCTCAGCATATGTGTTTGATGATGTGAGAGCAGAGGTTCCAAAGATGGAATTGGATGATGTTTTTGCGAAAAAAGAAGATATCGCTACAGCTGTTCAAAGAAATTTGCAAGATTCCATGGATGAATATGGGTATTCGATCATTAAAGCTTTGATTACGGACATTGATCCAGATGCATATGTAAAGGAATCCATGAATAGAATTAATGCGGCTAAAAGAGATAAAGAGGCTGCAATGGAAGAAGCAGAAGCACAAAAGATTAAGATTGTAAAAGAAGCGGAAGCAGAAGCAGAGTCAAAAAGACTTTCTGGTGAAGGTATCGCTCAACAAAGATTAGAAATTGTTCGAGGATTCAAAGAGTCGGTAGAAGACTTTCAAAAATCGCTTAAAAATGTTACGCATGAAGAGGTTATGCAGTTTGTATTATTGACTCAGTATTTCGACACCCTAAACAATGTTGGGTCCCATTCAAAGAATACCTCAATCATGATTCCATCATCTCCAGGAGCAATGAAGGATTTTCAACAGCAGATTATTGAAGGGACATTTGTAGGTCAAAAACTCAATACCAATACAGACAAGCCCTAAATGAGATGATCAAAACAACGATCATTCTTATCCTAACTCTTGTATTTTTTGTAATCGGACTTAAATTCGGCTCTGATTATATTGGCATAAGTTATGAGGAGGGCTTTTCATGGACGGTCATTATTATTGGTGCCTATTTTGTAGAAAGAATATTGAAATACGCTTTCATGTATCCTTTTAAGGTGCTTTTTCAAGAAGCAGCAGGCCATGTCTTGGCGAATCAAGTGCAGAATATCGGATTTACTTGTGCGTATATTTGTTTGTGGCTTTCCATTGGTATAACACCAGTAAATGGTTTTGTAAAAGGCGAAATACCAGAGACGATTATTTCATATCCAATTTTTCTCAAATTATCGATCATTTTTATACTTTCTACTGTGTTTTTTAGTCTTATTTGGGCATTTACAGCAAAAATCTCCAAAAAATAGGCTGTTTTTTGATGTCCTCGAGGCATTTGCCGTATTTTTGCAATTCTGAATGAGGAAGACGACCATTATATTGATTTACTTTCTGAGTTTCTACATCATCTTGCAATTTGTTTGGTGGGGCTACCATTTGTTTCAACTCAATGAGCAAGTTTTGGATTCTGAGGACGAACTAAATCAAAAGTACACCATGATTATTGGTGAAGGAATCGTTTTCTTTTCCATACTCCTTTTTGGTATTGTTAAACTCATGAGATCGGTCAAGAAGGAGATCGCATTAAACCAACAAAAGCGTAATTTTCTACTAAGTGTAACACACGAATTGAAAACCCCTCTAGCAAGTGTCAAACTGAACCTACAAACGCTGAAGAAAAGGAAATTGGACCAAGAAACGCAAGGAAAATTACTCGATAAATCGGAAGCGGAAATTGCCAGATTGGAAAACATCGTCAATAATATTTTGGCGGTTACGAGGATGGAGAATAAAAATAATATCCTCGAAACTGAGGAGTTTGATTTGTCTCAGCTAACTGAACAAAAAGTGGAATTTCTTAGTCATAACTTTGGAAAAGACCATGAGTTTAAAACAGATATTCAAGAAGGAATCAGGTTTAAAGGGGATTCAGGATTGTTTGAATTGATTCTGTCGAATCTTTTAGAAAATGCGATTAAATATTCCCCGAAAAACTCTGTTGTGACGGTTGGTTTGTCTAAGCAAGGACAGAAAATTGAACTAATTGTTGCAGATGAAGGTCACGGAATTGCCAAAGAGGATAGAGAGAAAATATTCGATAAGTTTTTTAGGTCAGGCAATGAGGAGGTGCGACAAACCAAAGGTACCGGACTTGGACTTTTTTTGGTTAAAAATTTAATCGGCCATTATAATGGAGAGATTAAAGTGAGCAGTGAAATTGGTAAAGGAACTGAATTTAGAATAAGATTATGAGTGATAAAGTAGCTTTATTGATCCTTGATGGCTGGGGGATTGGAAAGAAAGATAAATCGGATGCGATTTTTAATGCGTATACGCCTAATATGGATCGATTGATGAAGGATTTTCCAAATGGAACTTTGTTGACCATGGGCGAGCATGTGGGTTTACCCGAGGGACAAATGGGGAATTCCGAAGTGGGTCACATGAATATTGGAGCAGGAAGAATTGTGTTTCAAGAACTTTCAAGAATTAATAATTGCATTAAATCTGGTGAATTCCATTCAAAGAAGGAATTGCTAAACATTATCGATCATGCTGAGAAGAATGATACCGCAATACATTTAATGGGTTTAGTAGGTGAGGGTGGAGTACATGCCGCACAAAATCATATTTTCGCTTTAATCGAGTTTTTTGATAAGAATACAGACCGTCCTTTTTATTTACATGGATTTACCGATGGACGAGATACGGATCCGCATTCAGCTAAGGGATTTGTTGCAGCAATTGAAGAAAAGTTAAATGGAACAAAAGGAAAATTAGTGAGCTTGATTGGTCGCTATTATGCGATGGATAGAGATAAGAGATGGGAGCGTATAAAATTAGCTTATGATTTGTTGCTTTCGGGAATAGGGGAGCATTTCAATGATTCTGCAGAAGCGATTGAATGCTTTTATTCCAAAAATATTACAGATGAATTTTTTAAAGCTGCAGTTATTGATGGGGGCAAGAAAATCGAGGCAAACGATGCGGTGCTCTGTTTTAATTTTAGAACGGATAGATGTAGACAGATTACTGAAGTTCTAACTCAAAGAGATCTGCTGGACCACGGAATGAAAACAATCGATTTACATTATACGACAATGACCAATTACGACGAAAACTTCAAAGGGGTTCACGTTGTTTTTGATAAAGAAGATATTCGAAATACGCTTGGGGAAGTCATTGAATCCGCAAATAAAAAGCAAATACGAATTGCTGAAACTGAAAAATATGCCCATGTTACTTTTTTCTTTAGCGGAGGTCGAGAAGAAGAATTTAAAGGTGAAAAAAGAATCCTGGTGAATTCACCGAAAGTGGCCACCTATGATTTGCAACCAGAAATGAGTGCCTATGAAATCCGAGATGCCATTTTGAATGAGATAAATGCGCAATCGGCTGATTTCATTTGTTTGAATTGGGCAAATGCGGATATGGTTGGTCATACAGGAGTTTATGAAGCCATTGTGTCTGCATGTGAAGCAGTTGATAACTGTTTAGGAGAAGTTGTACAAGCTTGTCAGAATAATGGTTACTCTGTGATTGTTATTGCCGATCATGGAAATTCAGATAATGCAATCAATCCTGATGGGAGTCCAAATACCGCACATTCTCTAAATCCAGTTCCTTTTGTTGTGATTGATGAAAATGTACGAACTGTTGAAAGTGGTATTCTAGCTGATGTCGCTCCTTCAATTTTAAAGTTGATGGATATTCCTATTCCTAAAGAATTTACTGGAAAAGTATTGGTATAAAAAAAGGGAGCTCAGAGCTCCCTTTTTTGTTCTATCATAATTTAATTATGGTTGTTTTATCACATGGATGAATCCTTGTCCTTCGAATTCAGTTCCATTTTGCGCTTTCGCAGTATAAACATAGGAGTAGACACCGTCAGAAACAGGCTTACCTGTGTTTTGGTTGCTTCCATCCCAGCTATTGCTAGCATTATACATTCCAGGAGTTGTAACTGGTTCTGTAATCTCGTAAACCACATGACCCCATCTATTTAGGATTGTACAAGTCATTGTTTCCATTCCTTCTGCAATAGGAGCCCATGAATCATTATGTCCATCTCCGTTAGGCGTGATCACGTTTGGATCTGTAATCGATGGTTCTGGATAGATTTCGATATTCTGACAAAGTGTGTCATAACATTCGTAATCATTAGCCACAACCAAACAGATTGTATAGTCACCCGCCATAAACGTTGTGTCGAATGGTGGCTGTAATGAATCATAACCTATGATGTAAGACTGTTGGTTTGTATCTGCATCAGAATAGAAAGACCAAGTATTCGTTACTCTGTCAGTCGATCCATCAGTTACAGTTACCGTTACAGGCTCAGTACCATTTACAGGGTTAGCCGTAAACTGAGCTACTGGATTCAAGGAATCCACATAAACAGAATCACAAGCTAAACATCCGTTTGCATCCATCGCACATAAGGTATACCATCCTGGAGTTCTATTACCCCAAGTATTGGTGTTGGATCCAAGTCCTGACTGTGAAGCCCACTGGTAAGAAATAGTTCCCGTTCCACCTGCTGCCGTTCCTGAAACAGTTCCTGAACCTGGGTAAATTCCGTTTCCTCTACAATAAGAAGGCTCTGCACTGATTGTTTGAATCGTCAATGCTGGAGGATCAGTTAAAGTAAACTGCTCTTGCCAGATACATCCAGCAGAATCTACCATGATTACCGTGTAAGTTCCATCCGACATGATAAATACAGAATCTTGTGCAATCTCACCTGGCTCTGGAGACCAATCAAAGTTCACATCTCCTTGCGTTCCTGTAATGTTTACCACTTGAGCCCATCCTGAAGCATCTCCAGCACATAATGGGTTACCAGTAATCACATTTGCAATAATATCATCCGGTTGATCTAAGAAAACAGAATCACTCAATGTACATCCGTTTCCATCTTCAATTGTACCGTAGTACCATCCAGTCGGAAGTAATTCCGCACCGTTTGAGTTTCCTTGGTTCAATTGAGTTCCTTGATCATCTGTAATCGTGAAAGTATAGTTGTTATCACCACCAGTAGCATTGATATAAACCGAACCATTGGACTGCTCAAAACAAATTGGTTGAGAAGTTGTAAAGTTCATAGCTAATGGATCTGGCTCATTTACAACAATGATAAAGTTGGATACACATCCGATTTGATCCACAATATCAACAGACCAAGTAGAACCGTAAAGGTTACATAATTGGTGGTTAACACCTCCTGCTGTAATTACACCAGTTTCAGTAATTGGTGCACCAGACTGTGGAGTCCAAATAATATCTAATGGGAATGGTCCGTCATTATCATCCACATTTACCAATTCAATACAACCATCTTGAGCCCCACCACAAGTTACATCATCTACATTGAATGAAGCAATGGTTGGAGGTGTTCCAAGATCAGAACTAATAAATGCTGTAGTATCTAAAGAACATCCTGTTGCATTGTCTACAATGTTAATTTGGAAAGTCCCTTGGAAAAGTCCAGTAAACTGACCAGTTTGGTTACTCACAGACTGAGGTCCTTGACCACCGTTAATTGTAAAGTCGTAGTTACCTGAAACTGGGTTCATGATGATTTCAATTTCTCCATCTTGTGAGTTTGTCACACAAGAAGTAATATCTGTAATATTAATTGCAGTTACATCAACAGTTCCGATCGTTACTCTTACTGAGTCAAGTAGCGTATAACAATCATCTGATGCCTCGATATAATACCAGGCAGTTGCACCAGGTGAGAAATCTGCATTCGCAGACGTATAAAGAACTGTTCCTTGATCGTCTGTCCATTCATATGTGATTGCACCGTTTGCGTTATTCAACTGTGCTGTGAATGAAGCGGTTTGACCAGGACAAATTGTTTGTGAGTTACCTCCAGGAATTGTTAAAGTAGGAGATGGATTCACTGTAATTGTCATGTCATCAGTTGAGATACAACCATTCAAATCAGCAGTAACTGTATAAGTTGTTGTACCAGGAGTTGCTTGCGTAAAACTTTGACCATCGGTTACACCGTTATCCCAAGAGATATTTGCTCCATCTGGGTTGTCTGCAATTAAAGTAACCAATTCGTCAAAACAAACCGTTAAATCTGGCCCTGCATCCACAGAAGGAAGTGGGTTAATAGTTATTGTAATTTGCTCAACAGTTACACAAGAAGGATCAGAAGGATCCTCAGCTCTAATATAATAAGTAGAAGTACCTGTTTGTGAAATCACTGTTGATCCTAATGGATTCACATCATTCGCTGCATCGGCTGCAGAAGAGTGATATGAAATTACAGCACCACCTGGGTTACCAACACCAGTTGAGAAGTCAATTGTATTTGGCTCACAAACAGCTGCTGGAGGCGTAATGTTGATTACAGGGTTAGAACATGTAACACAAGGAGGAACGATTACTTCAACTGTATCTGGACAGTCGTCATCGTTTTGTCCATATAAATAATAAGTACCACCAACATTACCATCAACGGTAACCGGAGTACCAGAAGTATTATTAACTAATCCTGTTGGCTCCCACATATAAGCAGTACCACCAGAGGCAGTAATATCAACGTTTCCTTGAGCATCACAAGCTCCAACCGAAGCTTGGATATTTGAACCATTTACTACAGTTACAATCATCGTATCTTGAACACCACCACAGTTGTTTACTAGGGCTGGTGCATCTCCAATAATCATATAAGTACCTACTGCCGGAGGTGTACACACTACTGTATCACCAGTTGATTGGTTTAAGTGTGGTCCCGACCAGTTAACTGGGTTTCCGTCTTGTCCAGTTGCAATAATTGTAGCAGATGAACCTAAACAAATTGTTTGGTCACCACCTACAGATAAAGAACCTTCTACACCAGAAACCGCTTGGATTACATAATCACATATATCTCCTGCATATCCATCGACCATTAAGTAGTATGTGTTTCCAGGTATTAAACCAGTTCCAGTAAAAGAATTCGTACCAACAGGCATTGGAGATTCACATCCAAGGTCAGTTACTGTTCCAGAACCACAGTTTCCTGGTAGTGAGAACATGAAAAACTGAATACCTGAGTTACAATCATTGATTGGGTCCGTTACATCTACATTTAACTGCACAGTAGAAGCTGAAGCAGTAAATGTCATGAACGAGTTATTCTCAATAGATCCACAGAAAGGAGTTTCCAAACCAGACCATGCCTGATCGGAGTATCCTGAAGTAGAACCACAATATCCATCAAAAGTACAGATTGGAGTTGCATTTGCACAATCATCCCCAGCTGCAGGTGTGTTTCCACAATCGTAAGAGGTCGAGTTTGATCCTCCTTCAGCTGCATCATAAACACAAAGAGAAAAAGTCCCTTGCTCTAGTGGGTCACCAGGGAATACAAATACAGGTGGTTCGTAATTATCCCACACTCTTATAAAGATGTATGTTCCTGGAGTTAATCCCGTTAATTGCATGAAAGGCATGAGCGCATTCGTAGAACCATCCAAATCACAAGCGATTTCTGTAAATGGTCCAGCACATGTAGCTGCTGTATAAACGGCTGCATTAATATTTGATAAAGATCCAGCCTGTGCATCCACATTCACTACTCCTGAAGGAGGAACGATTCCTACAAACCACACATCTTCTCCGTTATAGTTTTGACATGATGGGTTTGCAACAGTTGATCCAGTTGCTCCAAGATTATCGTATTGAACGTAACTACAAGATGGTCCAATATTCACCGGATAGGCTCCACATGGATCATCATTAACTGGTTGAGCTAAAACGCTTCCTGAAATAAATAAAATCAGTGAAGCTAAAATTAATTTCATATTCATAATTTCTCTGATTTTATTTTAATAGAATTTCTCTTTTACCTTGACTCAACATTCCACCATGAGCTTTTAGAATCTCATAATAGATTTTGTTGTTTGCAGTAGTACCTTCTGTTGTGACGCGAAGAACTTTCTTTGTCCCTACATTAATAATATCTGCTTTAATAATTTGAGTGAACTTGGATTGCGCTAAGCCTTTCAAGTCATTTGCTTGAAATGCATTTGCACTTTTAAGTTCGTAATTGTAAACAACAACAAGACCTTTATATTGGTCATTGTTATGTTTTTTGTTGTAGACAACCATTTCCTCAGCGGTGGTAATGTCTTTTTTCTTTTGGGCACTAGCGAAAGACGCGGATGCGAAAATCACTAAGATTGCCAGTAGATGTTTCAACTTCATTTTTTTAAAATTAGTATACGATTCGTGTTAATAGCTATTAGACGTCAAAGTTATACAAAAGGTTTTATCACCTAAAAATTTTTTTTGATTTAGTGATTATGAAACGTCTTTAATCCCTTTGTTCGTGGGTTGTGCAGGTAATTAATTTAAATAAAAAAAGCCGCTAAAAAAGCGGCTTTTTCTGGTATTTTGTTCCTTTATTAAGGATTTTTGATCACATGTATAAAGCCTTGACCTTCGAATTCATCACCGTTTAAAGCGGTGGCTGTGTAGACGAAAGAGTATACACCATCCGCTACCGGTTTTCCAGTATTCGAATTTGTTCCATCCCATGTATCGGTTGGACTAGTCAACTCAAAGACTTTATTACCCCATCTATTAAAGATTGTACAATTTAATTCTGACATACCTTCTGTTATTGGAGCCCATTCATCGTTATGTCCATCACCATTAGGTGTAATTACGTTTGGTAAGTTCGAGGATGGAACCGGGAATAAATCCAGAATCACGCACATGGTATCATAGCATTCAAAATCGTTGGATACAACTAAACAGATCGCATGGTCTCCATCTTGTGTGAAAGTAGTGTCGAACGGAGCTTGAAGCGAATCATAACCAATGATGTATGAATTCGAAGTTGTGTCTCCGGCAGGACCGATGAATGTCCAGCTGTTTGTTACTCTGTTTTCAGATGAATCCGTTACGGTAACTGTCACTGGAACTGTTCCGGATAATGGATCAGCAGTAAACATAGCTGCCGGATTCAATGAATCCACATAAATTGAGTCGGTTACAACACAGTTGTTTTGATCGGTTGCAAACAAGGTATACCATCCAGGAATTCGGTTACCCCATGTATTGGTATTTGATGAAGCTCCCATTCCTGTCCAGCTATAGGTAATTGTTCCTGTACCACCTGCAGCAGTACCTGATACCGTTCCTGAACCTGGATAAATTCCATTTCCTCTACAGTACGAGGGCTCAGACGAGATTGTAAGAATATAGATAGAATCTGGATCATCTAAAGTGAATGAATACTGCCAGATACATCCAACCGAATCAACAATTGTAACTGTATGGTTTCCTGCGTTCAAGAATCTCGCATAGTCTGTAGAATCACTTGTTGGGTTCCAAGAATACTGTACGGGTCCTTGCGCATTGAAAACTTGATCAACTAGAGCTTCACCAGAAGCTTGTCCATAACATTTTGGATCTGTTAATAAGATCGAAGCAAACATCGAGTCTGGTTGATCCAAGAAGATAGAATCTCCTAGATAACAACCATTGTCATCTGTAATCGCAGTGTAATACCATCCAGTTGGAATCAACTCTGCGGCATTTGAATTATTAGAGTTAATCTGATTGCTATCCGCATCATAAATTGTAAAAGTATATGGAGTAGTTCCTCCAGTTCCGTTAATGTAAACGGATCCATTTGACTGACCATAACATAAAGGCTCGTCAGAAGTTAAACCTAAACTAATTGGATCTGGTTCGTTGATTGTTACCGTGAATGTGTGTACACAACCAATTTGGTCTGCAATAGAAACCGTCCATGAAGATCCATATAAATTTGTATTTGAATGTGTTTGAGGATCAGTAGTAATAACTCCAGTCTCAATAATTGGGGCACCTGAAGTTGGTGTCCAAGTTACATCATATGGCAAGTTTGCCGATGTTCCAGAAATATCAACCAATTCTATCGATCCATTCATGTCACCAGGACAAGTTACGTGCGTTACATTAAACGATGCTGGTTCTGGTGGTGTTCCAACTATAGCACCAATGGTAACAACAGTATCTAATTCACATCCTGTATTCACATCTTCAATGTTTACTTGGTAAGCACCGTTAAACAATCCTGTAAACACACCAGTTGTATTTGAAGCAGTTGTTGCAGGAATACCCCCATTAATATTGAAGTTAAAGTTTCCTACGGCAGCAGTTGGGTTCGTAATAATTTCAATTTCTCCATCGTCATTTGTACCCACACAAGAAGTAATGTCTTGAATGTTGATGGCAGTAACATCAACTGTTCCCATTAAAACTCTCATGGAATCAATTACTGAGTTACAGTTGTCTGTTACTTGAAGATAAATCCAAGTATCTACAGTTGGAGAAACATCCCAAGTTGCTCCTGTGCTTTCAACTGGGTTGATCGAATTGTTATAAGACCATTCGTAATTAACCGTACCCGTGTTACCTGTAACGTTCGGTGTGATTGTAATTGTTTGTCCCGGACAAATTGTCTGTGTCGCACCTCCAGAGAATGTAATCGATGGTGGAGCAGGGGAGTTTACAGTTACATCAACTGTTCCTTGAGCAGTTACACCACATCCATCAGTTACGTCAACTGTATAGGTTGTTGTACCTGTTGTTGGCGGAACTGAAACTGTAGCTCCAGTACCTTGTGCTCCCCAATCATATGTAAAAGGAGGAGTACCTGCGTCCGTGGAAGCAGAAATATCAATATCACCTGGAGGACAAGTTAAAGTCGTATCTGAAGTCACAACATTGAATGTTGGAGCATCAATAATCCAAATTGTTCCGTTCAGAGGAATTGTGTCCCCACAAGCAGAAATAATATAAGTTCCTAAAGTAATGGATTCTGGTCCTTCAGTCATACCATCCTGAATTGGCGTAATCGATACTGTAACCGAATCCACACCGTCAGGCATGCAAATAGAATCAGGAAGAACATTGTAATCTACACCAGGAGTTGCGGTACCACCCACAGCAAGTGGGTAACATACATCTCCAGTTGCATCATCTCTTGTAAATACAAGCAAGGCTTCTGTACATCCTTCTACAATCACTGAGTCAGTTGAAATTGTCCCGTCAGGGTTGATTGGAGATAAACTTACACTTGGACCTGTAGAAACAAATGATTCAGCTTCTAAGAATACCCCAGTATCGTAAATTCCATCTAGGTTATCGGCAAGTGCCATTTTAATATGATAAGTTTCACCACATTGAAGTGGAGCTGCAATCGCCGTTAATGAATTGGTATAACCTTGAAAAGCCATTGGTGAACCAGTGTTCCAGTTAAAGTATTGACAGTTTACACAAGGTCCAGCATTTCCAGTACCATTATTAATTGTTGCAATAGATACTTCCGTCGCTGTTCCAGGAACCAAAGCAATATTGATTGAGTTATTTGAAAATGGTCCAGTAATTCCAGGTCCACTTAGAAAGAATCCGAAAATATCGGCGTAACCAATAAATGTATTGTACTCTTCAGAACCGAAGGAATAATTAAATAAAGCGGTATCGTTTGTCGCTAAAAAGTCAAACTCAATAACGATGGCGTCATTCGTTGCCGTACCATTGTTGATTTGAAGTAGATCTGGATCTGCACCACCGTTTAAGTCGGTACTTGCAAAAGCTCCTGCTGTTGCACA
This sequence comes from Bacteroidia bacterium, assembly GCA_030427935.1. Taxonomy (GTDB): domain Bacteria; phylum Bacteroidota; class Bacteroidia; order Flavobacteriales_D; family Crocinitomicaceae; genus JAGQYP01. The sequence continues at coordinate 32,349 of JAUICI010000016.1, forward strand.
ATCAACCGCGTTACCAGTTGACATTACAATACCGGTTGCAATTGGGAATCCAGTTCCTTGATCATCAAAATAACCTACTTGTGGATTCACCACGTTTGCAGGGGCACCATTTACGGTAACATTTGAGATTTGAACTCCAGGAGCTAAGACGTTAGTTATAAGGTCTTGCACAGTTTGGGTGTTTGTAACCGTAAACTGGGCACTAACATAGGAACTCATAAACATCATGGTTCCAAAAACGAATAAGGCAATTCTTTTCATCGTATATAGTAAATTTTCATTTATTCATAAGCTAGACTGCTTATTTGCACACAAGGTTGCACAAAGAAATCATTTTTTTACCAAAATAGGAATTTTTAATAGAAACACGTAGAGAAATGAGGTAGACTCTAGGATTTCTTATTGGTTAGATTGAAAAGAAACTTTTCTTAACTTTGGGGGTTCACAAACTCAAGACGAACTATGGAAGAAACAATGGAAATGACGAAGACCAAACACTATTTTCAAGAGAATAAAGAGCGATTTTTAGAGGAGTTAATTGATATTTTAAAAATTCCATCAGTAAGTGCTGATCCAGCCTATAAGACTGATGTGGCTAAGATGGCTCAAGCCTTGAAAGAAAATATGGAAGCTTCAGGAGTTGATCATGTGGAGATTTGTGAAACGGCGGGTCATCCGATCGTTTACGGAGAAAAAATTATAGATACTAGTCTTCCTACAGTTTTGGTTTATGGTCATTATGATGTGCAACCAGCAGATCCAGTTGAACTGTGGGATTCACCAGCTTTTGAACCGGTAGTAAAGAAAACCGATATCCATCCAGAAGGAGCAATTTTTGCTAGAGGTGCATGTGACGATAAAGGACAAATGTTCATGCACGTCAAAGCATTTGAATGCATGATTAAAACAAATACACTTCCATGTAACGTAAAGTTCATGATTGAAGGAGAAGAGGAAGTTGGATCTGAAAATCTTGGAACCTTTTGTGCTGCAAATAAAGAGAAATTGGCAGCTGATATCATTTTAGTTTCAGATACTGGAATGTTGGCAAATGATATTCCATCAATTTGTACTGGACTTAGAGGTCTTAGTTATGTTGAAGTCGAAGTTGTGGGACCAAATAGAGATCTGCATTCAGGATTATATGGAGGTGCAGTTGCAAATCCATTGAATATTTTATCCAAAATGATTGCATCCTTGCATGATGAAGAAAATCGAATTACGGTTGAAGGTTTCTATGATAATGTTGTAGAGCTTTCTGCAGAGGAAAGAGCGGAAATGGCGAAGGCGCCTTTTAGTCAGGAAGAATACAATAAAGCATTGGATTTAAATTCGGAGTATGGAGAAAAAGGTTATTCAACTCCAGAAAGAGCTTCGATTCGACCAACTTTGGATGTGAATGGCATTTGGGGAGGATATATTGGAGAAGGTGCCAAAACGGTAATTCCTTCTAAAGCTTATGCCAAGATTTCGATGCGTTTAGTTCCAAACCAAGGTTCGGATGAAATCACGGAAAAATTTCAAAAACACTTTGAAGCCATTGCTCCTGCAGGGGTGACGGTAAAGGTAAAGCCACATCATGGAGGAGAAGCAGCTGTGACTCCGATTGATTCAATTGGGTACAAAGCAGCCAGCTTGGCGATGGAAGAATCTTTTGGTAAGACTCCAATCCCAGTGAGATCTGGTGGATCAATTCCAATTGTAGCTTTGTTTGAAAAAGAATTGGGTTTGAAAACGGTATTGTTTGGTTTTGGACTTGATTCTGATGCGATTCACTCACCAAATGAGCATTACGGACTATTCAATTTTTATAAAGGGATAGAAACGATTCCATTGTTTTACAAGAATTTTACTGAATTGTCTAAATAGGTTCTAGGTGCTAAGTTCTAAGTTCTATGCTGAAAGTTAGGAGTATGATCAAATCGAAATGGTTTCGGACCGTTCTTGTTGTTAAGATCGTAGTTAAGGTTTTGATTTTGATGTTTGTGATGAACTCTTGCATGACTTATGAGGAAGTGCAGTTTCAGGGCGTGGATGGATTTAAAATTGATAAAGTAGACAAAGATCAGGTGAAGTTGAGGTTCAATGCGAAAATCAACAATCCTAATGATTATAATATTTCTGTGAAAGCGACCAATGTAGATCTTGGTGTGAATGGAAAGTCTTTGGCTCGTGCAAGCACTGGAAAGAAAGTTGTGATTAAGAAAAACACGTCAGATTCCTATCCAGTTGAAGTAACAGTGAAATTAAAAGATCTTTTGGGAGGTCTTGGGAATTCCATGATGAACATGTTTACTGGAGGCTCTCTCGATCTCACCATAAAAGGAGATGCAAAAGTAAGCGCTAAGGGATTGTCGAAAAAGTTTCCTATTGAATTTACCTATCCTGTAAATCCTCAAGATTTGAATATGGGCGGATTCAATATGTTCAAATAAGAAAAGATGGACAATTCTTCCCGAAAATCGAATGCCTTAATTCACGAATCTTCCCCTTATCTGTTGCAGCATGCCTATAATCCTGTTGAATGGGTTTCATGGAGCGAAGAAGCTTTCAGTCAAGCTAAAGAGGAGAATAAATTAGTCATCATTAGCATTGGTTATTCCTCCTGCCATTGGTGCCATGTCATGGAACATGAATCATTTGAGGACGAAGAGGTGGCTAAAGTGATGAATTCACATTTCGTATGCATTAAAGTTGACCGTGAAGAGCGTCCAGATGTGGATCAGGTTTATATGACGGCTGTTCAGTTAATGACTGGTCAAGGTGGATGGCCTTTAAATTGCATAACGCTACCTAACGGAAAACCGATTTACGGGGGAACCTATTTTAAAAAGGAACAATGGATTCAAATTCTAAACAAACTAGCAGATCTTTATAAAACAGAGCCTGATCGGATGGCCCAATATTCGGAAGAAGTTTCAGAGGGAATTCAGTCTTCTGATTTAATAGAGGTCAGCCAAGATCAAGATTTTTCCGAAGATAAATTGGATGAAATTTTGATCAACTGGAAACGTAGATTTGATACTACTGAAGGTGGTCCAAACAAAGCGCCGAAATTTCCATTGCCCAATAATTATGATTTTTTACTTCGTTCTTATTACCATAAAAGATATTCTGAACTAAAGGAACATATTGAATTGACCCTAGATAAAATGGCCTGTGGGGGTATTTTTGATCAAATTGGTGGTGGCTTTGCGCGTTATTCTGTAGATGCACTTTGGAAAGTTCCTCATTTTGAAAAAATGCTCTATGATAATGGGCAGATAATTGGTCTGTATTCTGATGCCTACAAAGTGTTCAGAAAAGCACATTATAAGGAAGTCGTTGAGAAAACCTTTTCTTGGCTTCAAAATGAAATGAAGGATGAATCAGGTGCTTATTATTCCGCTTTGGATGCAGATTCGGAAGGAGAAGAAGGAAAGTTCTATGTCTGGAAAGAACAAGAATTGGTGGAAGTTTTGGGTGATGATTTTCAATTGGCTAAAGAAGTCTATCAAATCAATTCAAAAGGATTTTGGGAGCATGGAAATTACATTTTACACCGAAACGAAAACCTTGAAAAAATTGCTGAAGAATTCAGTATTGATGAAGAGGCCTTAATCGGGAAAATCCACTTGATGGATCAAAAACTGATGAAAGTCCGATCGACTAGAGTTCGGCCCGGATTGGATGATAAATGTCTCACCGCATGGAACGCTCTGTTGATTTCGGGATTGTGTAAAGCCTACCAGACTTTCAAAGAAGAAAAATTCTTAACTACGGCAAAAGAAATTGGAAAATGGATCATTGAGATTCAATTGAAGGATGGTCAGCTATTTCATACCTACAAAAATGGAGCTTCAACTATTTCAGGATTCCTAGATGATTATGCAACTTCAATTCAAGCTTTTCTAGATTTATATGAGATCACTTTTGATTCGAATTATTTCAATACAGCCAAAGAATTGTTGAAAGAAACAGATACCTCGTTTTTAAATGAAGAGAATCAACTCTACTATTTTGCTTCTTCTTCAAGTGAGTTGATCGTTAGAAAAACAGAAACCGAAGACAATGTGATTCCTTCAACGAATTCAATCATGGCAAGAAATCTTTTCCGAATAGGGACGATTTTAGATGATCAAATACTTCTCGATCGATCCAAGATCATGTTGTCCGCAGTTTACAATGGAATGGAACAATATGGTTCGGCTTATTCCAATTGGGGATTGCTCTTATTGGATCATGTTAAACCCGTGAATGAAATCGTTGTCACTGGCTCAAATTGGCAGGAAAAACTCCAAGAAATTCAATCCAAATACATTCCAAATGCGATTTTTCTAGGAGGAGAATCCAATACAATCCAGAGTCCATTAGCGGAAGGGAAGTTTGGTGGTGAGCAAATTTTTGTATGTCAGAACAAGACGTGTGAGTTGCCTTCGGAGTCTATTGAGATTGCTTTGGGGAACGTTCTTTATTAAATTAAAAATTAAAAATTAAAAATTAAAAATTAAAAATGAAGAATGAAGAATGGTCTCATTTTATACTTTCCAATAGTCCAATAGTCCAATAGTCCAATAGTCCAATAGTCCAATAGTCCAATAGTCCAATAGTCCAATAGTCCAATAGTCCAATAGTCCAATAGTCCAATAGTCCAATAGT
>JAUICI010000206.1 GCA_030427935.1 Bacteroidia bacterium
GCTTGAAGTACAAGTCTGATTTCATCACCTTTCCATCTTCTCTATAAATCGGATCTCCATTTTCATCTAACTTACTCATATTTGATTTTTGGATTTCCTCAAATACTTCCCAAATTTTATATTGCATACCGTGAGTCAAAATCGTACCACATAAAATATACAACTGATCTCCTAATGCATCTGCAATCTCCACAAGATCACCGTTTTTTGCAGCTTCCAAATATTCATCATTCTCCTCTTTCATCAAATCATAACGCAGCTGTACAACCTTTTGATCAATCTCTGCAGTTGGTTGATGATTATTCTTGATTTTGAATGAGTTATGAAATTCTTCTACAAACTCAATCGCTTTTTTTATACCATGATTTTCATCCATAAAACAGATTTTTTAATTCACTCACAAAATTAAAAGATTGAATAATTGCTGAAATGAGTTTTTATTAACAAAAAGCATTTATCTTTAACACTTTAGATAACCATTGAGAGCAAAAATGATCAGAATAATAGCACTATTAATCCTAAGTCTTTTTTTTACAGAATTATCTATTGGTCAATCTTTTTATCCTCCAATAGACAACTTCACGTCTAGAGAATACGGCAAGGATCAAATTCCAGAAAACTTTTCCATTGTCCAAGATAATAGGGGAGTTATTTATGTCGGAAACTCTGGAGCTGTCATGGAATATGACGGGTCTACATGGAGAACGATCCCTGTTGTTAGCGGATCTTTAGTTAGATCGCTTGCAGTAGATGAAAATGGAATGGTTTACCTTGGGACAAGTGGTGATTTTGGTAGGTTAATTCCAGATGAAAACGGAAACCTAAAGTACGAATCTCTCATTGATTCAGTTTTTGCAGCTGAGAATCCTTTCACCGATATCTGGAGAATCATGAAAGTTGGGAGCAAAATGTATTTCCAGGCTTATGAAAGAATATTTGAATTCAATATAAAATCTTCTGAATTAAAAACGATCAATACAGAAACCACCTTCCACTTGTCTTTTTCTTGTAATAATGAATACTACGCAAAAGAAAGAGAGAAGGGCTTAATGCGTTTTGATGGAGAGAAATTCAACCTTGTGAAAGGTGGAGAAGTATTCAAAGAGATGGGCGTGTTTGGAATGATCAAAGACCAGAAATCTGACACCATCATGATCATCACACAGGAGATGGGCTTATGGAAAATGATTCACAACGAAGTTATTCCTTTCGAAAACCCAAATAATGACTTTTTCAATATGCAATTTGTCATGGGTGCCGAATTGCTGAATGATAATAACATTGCTGTTTTCACGAGGTTATCGGGAGTTTATATTATCGATTTTCAAGCTAATATTCTAAAGAGAATTAATAAAAGAACAGGTCTGAGAGTGAATGCCGTTAATGCCGTGTTCGAAGATGAGGACAACAATATATGGCTAGCCCTTGAAAATGGAATCTCCAAAGTGAATTACAATTCCCCATTGTCTTTTTACAACGAGAAAGCCGGGCTAATGGGAGGTGTTCGAAATGTGCTCCGCTTTAAAGGAAGAATATTTGTGGGAACCAATAATGGTCTTTTTATCCAAAACATTGGGTCAGATGACAAATCAGAATTTGAAAAAATCACCGCAATTCATGAACCGATTTGGGACTTAAAACAAGTTGGGGATAAAGTTTGGATAGGGGCTGAGCATGAGACCTTTATCATGGATGAGAATTTCAATATTAGAAGAAAAAATTACAATTCAACGAATAAAATCTTTTATGATGAAGTGGAAAACATTGTGATAACCGGAGGTTTGTCTGGAATATTCATTTACGATGCCAAAACGGAAAAAGAGCTTTACAAAATTGAAGGTCCTTTAAATACAATCTCTAATATCCAGAAAGAGCTTAGTCCCACTATTCCTGGAAGTCAGTACTGGATTTCTTCCATCAATTACATGGTTTTAAGGCTTTCCAAATATGGGGCGGATTACTTCTTTGATTTTTATAATTCCAACGATGGTTTAGAATCCAAATTTGTTGCAAAACCCTTAATATTCCAAGACCGAGTAGTTTTCGGAACCGCTTCAGGTTTACTTTATTTTGTGAATGAAATAGAAATGGCCAAGGAATTGCCGGACAGCTTGAAAGATGATCCTGATTTTGCTCGTGGTTATTTCGATCTTTATCCATTATTTGATTCCGCCTATACGGAGTCAACCATTTTCAACCTTGTGGAAAGCGAGAATAGAACTTGGGTGTCAATTGATGGTCAGGTTGGTTATTTTGAAAATGCCACCGGGAAATACGTTAAGAAACCCTTTTGGGGAATCGATTACGGAAGAATCAATGAATTCTATCTGGAAGACGATGGAACCCTTTGGATTTGTGCAGCGGACGGACTGATTCGATTTAAAGAAAATGACCGAAAAGTTTATGATTCAAAATTCAATACCATAATTAGATCAGTATATCAAAGTGGCGATAGTTTGATTTTTAATGGAGCCTTTCTATCTGAAGATGGTTCTTATGTTAGTGTAAAACAATCCACTGAACCTCGATTAATTGAATATAAGGACAACTCGATCAAATTTGTTTTTGCCGCACCTTATTTTGAAGATAACCATAGACTGACTTATCAATACATGCTGGAAGGGTATGATTCCAAATGGTCAGAATGGTCACAAAACACAGAAGCTGTCTACACGAACTTGCACGAAGGTGAATACGTCTTTAAAGTTAGAGCAAAGAATGTCTACGGGACGATTTCAGAAGTAGCTGAATACCGATTTACGATTAATCCTCCTTGGTACAGAACCTATTGGGCTTATACTTTGTTTGGTGTTATTTTGATTATCATCATTTTAATTATCGTTCGAATTTCAATGGCACGACTTAAAGCGAAAAATGCATGGTTGGAAAACGTGGTTGCGGAGAGAACTAAGGAGATTGCCGATAAAAACATTGTTCTCGAACAACAAAAAGACGAAATCCTGCACCAAAAGATGGAAATTGAGGATAGTATCAATTACGCCAAGCGAATTCAGAATGCGATACTACCATTGGAACAAAACATCAAACTGAATCTACCTGAATCTTTCGTTTTGTTTAAGCCAAAAGATATTGTGTCTGGTGATTTCTATTGGTTTGCAAAACAAGATAATAAGATCATTTTTGTTTGCGCGGATTGTACTGGTCATGGTGTTCCTGGAGCCTTCATGAGTATGATTGGTTCAGATAAAATTAATACGGCAGTATTGGAGCGTGGAGTAACCATGCCTGATAAGATTCTTAGTGAACTTAATGTAGGAATCAAAAAATCTCTTAAGCAAGAAGGAGGAGATAAAGAGAGTACAAAAGACGGGATGGACGCTGCTATTGTAACCTTGGATCTTGAAGCAAAGAAACTGTATTACTCAGGTGCGAATAGACCTTTATGGGTGCTGAAAGACGGCGGAGAGATTGAAGAAATTAAAGCAACAAAAGTAGCCGTGGCCGGTTTTACTCCTGATGATCAGATATTTGAAATGCATACAATTGACATCAAACCAGGTGATCTTTTCTATATGTCATCCGATGGATACGCAGATCAATTCGGTGGTGAACGTGGAAAAAAACTAAAGGTTAAAGCCATGAAACAAATTCTATTGGAAAACAAAGACCTTCCGATGAATGAGCAGAAAAACCAGCTAGATAAGAACATCATGGATTGGATGGAAGGCTATGAGCAAATTGATGACATCTGCGTAATTGGAATTAAGATCGTTTAATAAATTAGCTCACATTTAAGCTTGTTTTTTACCGCCCATCCATTTTTGGAATACTTTTTCATTGAATTTTTGTACTTTTCTCGTCCAAAAAAATCCAAAAGATGAGAAAGTATTTATTCCCTCTTGTTGCACTTTTTATAATTCAGATTAACGCACAGGTTAACGATCCTGAGAATAATAAATTCAAGCAAATGAAAGATTTGCTTGCCACACCAAACGTTTACAGAACCGCAGGAGGAGCTCCAGGTCATGAGTATTATCAGCAAAAAGCAGATTACAAAATGAATATCGAGCTTGATGATAATAATCAGAAGATAACTGGAGAAGAAATCATTACCTATACAAATAACTCTCCAGATCAGCTGGAATATCTGTGGTTGCAATTGGATCAGAATATGCGTGCTCAAAATTCGGACTCACGAAAAGTAGCGACTTCAAGCATGGAAGACTTAAGCTTTTGGTCAATATCAAGAATGACAAGTGATTTCGACGGTGGTTTTAAAATTATGGAGGTAACCGATGCTTCTGGGAACAAATTGAGTTATACCATCAACAAAACCATGATGCGAATTAATCTCGCTAAGCCCCTTGCATCTAAAGGAAGTTACACTTTCAAAATTAGATGGTGGTACAATATCAATAACCGAATGAAAATTGGAGGAAGATCGGGTTATGAATACTTTAAAAAAGAAGGTAATTACCTGTATACAATTGCCCAGTTTTTCCCTAGAATGTGTGTTTATAACGATGTGGAAGGTTGGCAAAACAAACAATTTCTTGGAAGAGGAGAGTTTACATTACCATTTGGGGATTATGAAGTTAAAATCACGGTCCCAGATAATCATGTAGTCGCTTCTACTGGAGAGCTTCAAAATGCGTCTTCGGTTTTAAGTAGAGAGCAAGTAGATCGTTTAAAAAAGGCAAAATCAAGTCAGGAAAAGCCTGTAATGATTGTTACTCCTGAAGAAGCTTTGAAGAATGAGAAGTCGCGATCAGAAGGTAAAAAGACTTGGATTTTCAAAGCGAAAAATGTGAGAGATTTCGCCTTTGCATCTTCTAAAAAATTCATTTGGGATGCCATGGATGCAGAATATAACGGAAAGCATACTTTAGCTATGTCGTTCTACCCAAAAGAAGGAAATCCATTGTGGGAGCAATATTCTACTCGAATCGTTGCCCATACAATTAAAACCTATTCTAAATTCACGATTGATTATCCTTACCAAGTAGCTATTTCGGTTCACGCTGCGGATATCGGAATGGAATATCCCATGATTTGCTTTAATGGTGGTCGCCCCGAAGCGGATGGCACCTATTCTGAAAGAACGAAATATGGAATGTGGGGAGTGATCATTCATGAAGTAGGGCATAATTATTTTCCGATGATTGTCAACTCAGACGAACGCCAATGGACATGGATGGATGAAGGACTCAACACTTTCTTACAATATTTAACAGAGCAAGAGTGGGAT
>JAUICI010000017.1 GCA_030427935.1 Bacteroidia bacterium
CCCATTGCATTTCTTCCAGATCAAACCTCCATTTGCACCGAGAACACTTTGCATGAGTTCATAGGGCATTTCCTGAACGGTTCGCACATATTCCAAGCCCATATTTCTTAAGATGATGAGTGTTTTCTCACCAACCATGGGGATTTTACGAAGAGAAAGTGGGGCCAAAAATCCTTTTTCAAAACCCTGCTGAATCTGGATCTGGCCACAGGGTTTGGCTTCGCCGGTTCCAATTTTGGCAACAGTTTTACTGGTCGACATGCCAAAGGAGATTGGCAGCCCACTTTCTTTCATAATTGTTTGTCTGAGTTCAGTCGCCCACAGATAAGAATGGAAATAGGTATCCATTCCCGTCATGTCGATATAGAATTCATCGATGGAAGACTTTTCATATAAGGGAACCTTTTCCTTGATGATCTCGGTCACCAATTTGGAATATTTACTGTAGGTTCCCCCATCACCTTTGATAATTATGGCTTCTGGACAAATTCTTCGGGCAAGCTTCATCGGCATAGCAGAATGAACGCCAAATCTTCGCGCCTCATAGCTGCAAGAAGAAACCACACCCCGATCTGATGTGCCGCCAATGATCACCGGTTTGCCGTTAAGCTCCGAGTTCAATAGCCTTTCACAAGAGACGAAGAAGGTGTCCAAGTCCATATGTAAAATGGATTTGTTGTTCATTTTTTAAACCGAAAATTTTGATTAATTAAATCTGAATACTAAATTAGTTGAAATAATAATCAGTAGTGGTTGAATAAATAAACAAAGATTTTAATGTGCTGATTTTTTGATGTGTTAATATGCTAATTTGTCCAGTGTCCAGATATCCATAAATCCAAATATCCAGAAAATGAACTTCCCCCAAAACATCCGATACCTCAGAAATAAGAAAGGTTTTTCTCAAGAAGGCTTAGCAAATGAGTTGGATTTGTCTCGGAATCAGATTGCCTCGTATGAAGATGGCCGTGCCCACCCTTCTTTGGATACCTTGATAAAATATTCTGAATTCTTTCAATTGCCCATTGATGCTTTGATCAAGAGTGATCTCACCCATGCAAAAGATGGCACGTTTATGGATATAGGGAACAATAGGATCCTTTTTCCTGTTCTTATAGATGAAGACAATAAGGATATGATTGAAGTTGTAACCAAAGAGTCTTCCGCAGGTTATTTAAGAGGGTATTCGGATCCCGAGTACATATCAGAATTAAAAGCTATGAAATTACCATTTTTACCAACCGGCAAGCATCGTGCATTTCCCATTCAGGGAGATTCCATGGAACCAATGGTTCGAGATGGGGCCTATGTGGTAGGTGAATTTGTAGCCAATCTGGAAGAACTGAGAGACAATCAATGTTATATCATTCTAACCAAAAATGAAGGTCCGGTCTTCAAACGAATTTCACTGGAAAAGATCAGTGAAGGGATTTTGGTTTTGAAATCAGACAACAAAGATTACGCACCTTACGAAGTCGCCATCGAAGATACTTTGGAGTATTGGTCCTATACTTGTTCCTTGAATATCGGACAATATAAACCCGAAGAACTCAACCTAAACTCCATCATGGCCATGCTCCGCGAATTACGCGTGGAATTGAAGATGTTGAAGGAGGGGTGAGAGTCTACACCCATCTTCCTAACTGACGGTTTAAACCGTCAGTTAGGAAGGAAGTCTATGACACGCTCAGACCGATCTCCATAATCATACTCTAATACTCTAAGCTGATTCTTCCCAACACGAGTGATCAAGGAGTCCATAACTTCATCGATAGGTTTTTCAGATTGATATAAATCTGATTCCAGTATGCCAAAACTTCCAATCATTTTCCAACCCTCTTGGTGGCTGTAAATTGCACATGAGTTGATGTTTGACCAATCCGCATAATCGAAGATTAAACCAATTTCATCCAAGCCATCACCGTTTAAATCTCCCAAATTTTTCAGCCAATACAATCCGAATATTTGTCCGGAGCACGTTATTGAGTCACGGTTAAAATCAGATAAAATCAACAGTGGGTCCTTCTTCGTGTGGTAGTCCACAACTTCCTCATAAGAAATCGAGTCGTAAAAATTGGGGATTCTTAGTCCCGAATTTTTCGAAATGAGTTTCTCTGAAATGGTATCCCGTTCATCAGCACTAAAAAAGTGACCCGAAATGGATTTTTGTTCCCAATATTCAGCCTGTTCTTCGATTTGTTGAAGGACATATGTTTCTTGCATAACTTCACCTATGTTGAGCGAAGACGTGAAGTAAAATAAAAGCCCGAAAAGTATAAATGATTTCATGTTTCAAAGATAAGTCTAACCACTTGAAAAACAGGTGTCAAAAAATAAGTTGACTCCAGCGAATAATAGAATTCTGCCCTCCCAAATAACCCGGGAATTCATTCCTCGGTTATTTGGGTGATAGAAGAGCAACTTCCAAATCAATTCCCCGTCAATTAAACATGAAAACAATCTTATTTACTGCACTATTATTTTTTTCATTTCAATCGTTTACTCAAGAAGAAGAATCAACAGCGGATACGTGCTTTTTACAATTACCTCAGTTTTTGGAAGCCACTTGTCATGAACCTTTTTTGGAAACTAAAGCCAACTGTGAGATCGATACTTTCAATATTATAATTTTCAATCGATGGGGAGAGATTCAATTCGAATCAACTGATATTGATAATCATTGGTACGCTGCAAAAGCAAAAGACGGGGTTTATGTTTGGAAGATCTTCATTCGGTTTCTTTCAGGCAAAGAATGGGAAGGAAATGGCCACTTTACGGTTCTGAAATAAGCCTTTCTTTCGTATCTTTATAGGATAAAGGTATACTTATGATTAACAGACTGCTACTTCTAGTTTTTTTTAGTGTTTTTTTATTTCATTCTCAAGCTCAAACCAGCCTCGAGCTCGTAGTTCAAAGAGGGCATTTGACAGCCGTTGAGAAAATGTGTTTCCACGAAAACAATAAGTTTTTGGCTAGTAGAGATGACCGTCAAAATGTGATTGTTTGGGATTTCATGTTGGGAAAAGAAATCGTTCGATTTAAAGATACTTCGGAAGTAGTTGCGATGGACTTTCTTGCTACAAAAGATGTACTGGTGACGGCTAATGAAGATGGTTTTATCAAGTATTACAATATCGAAACAGGAGAGACTGATTTTCGCATTCCTTTTGGTATGGAGGTGAAAAAAATCATTCACTTCAATAATGAAATTCTGTTGATGGGCGATGGCCTTTTCCTGGTCAACTTCGAATTAGGAGAAATCCATCCTTTGTCCAATTTTGTATTTGAGGATATCAAGTTTAGCTATGACAATTTCAAGTTTGTAGGCTATACCATGAATCAAGAAGCCATCGAACTGGATTCTTTATTGGAAGAATCGAAAAGAGGATTTCTTTCTACTATCGATTATTCTAAACTTTACAGGAAGAATAAGGTGTTCAATCCAATGGACAAAGTGAAATCTGATTTGATCGAATTGGATGCTAAAAATCAGAATTTCTTTTATTTGGATGAGAAGACTTTGATGTATACCGAAATCTTTACGGGGAAAAATTTGATCAAGAAAAATCTCAAAATTCCACCAGTCTGCATGGCCGTGGATGATGGGGGTAAATATTTAGTGCTGGGAAGTGAGTCGGGGCATACTTCTTTATTTAATCTTGAAGATCACTCTTTGATTGAAAACAAGATGCATGTTGGTAAAATCAACGACATTCAATTTAGTGCCGACGGAAGATATTACGCCACAGTATCTGAAGATTTTTCAGTAATTGTATGGTCTACGATTGATGGGAAACCAATTCACGACTTGAAGAGTCGTGCATTGCCAGTTTATGGTTTGGATTTCGATGAAGAAAATAAAACGCTGTATATGGCCCAAGATCAGGGAATGGCAACAATCATCAAGTTGAAAAACAATATTGATCTTCCAGAAAAATACAATCACAGTAATCATGCTGGGGTAGTTTCGGATATTAAGTTTGCTGGAGATAAATATTTCACCGCTGGATTTGATAATAATGTGATCTCGTACTCAACTTCGCATCAAATGATTGATCAAGTTCAGTCGGATAAGAAGAGTAAGAAAATTACAGAAAACCAAGCTTACGGAAATCAATTTGTTTATAGTATTCAGCCGAGTCAAGATGGTCAGAAACTCTTGGTTTTATACGGCGAAAATAAAGAAGATGAGGTCGCTTTTCTGAAAAGAGAAGTGAACGCAAATAATTTGAAATCCATTGTTTCCAAAGAGGCCAAAATCGACGAAAACTTCTCTAATGATTATAAATTTAGAGGAAGTGACTTTTTCTATATCCCAACATTCAATCAGGAAAACTGGGGAACAAAAACCTATGTGGGTTTCTTAAACAAGGATATCATGTTGTATTCAGGTGGGAACTCCTTTGGGGTACTTGCTCTTCAGAAAGGTGAGCAAGTTGAAATTGCTCCTCCCGTAGAGTTGATAGATGATGTTACAGCTGTTTGTATGCCAAATGAATCACAGTTTTTCTTTGCCATGGGCGGGGTTTTGTATTCGATGAAGGATTACCAACAAGCAAATATTCGTGAAATCAATTTTCACCAAGATGTCATCACAGATGTGGTTTCAACCAATCAGTTTCTCTTCTCATCTTCCATCGATGGTACCGTAAAAGTTTGGGATAAGAAATTGGAGGAACTCATCGCTACCATCGTTCCTTTTGTGGATAATTCCATGTTGATTTACACGCCTGACAAATACTATTTAAGTATCAATGGAGCACACCAATACGTGGGTTATAAAGTAGGGTCTGACTTCGTCCCTTTTGAAAATTATGATCTCAAATACAATCGACCTGATATCGTTTTAACAAGACTTGGATTAAGTGATCAAACAACCATTGATGTTCTTAAAAAATCTTATGAAAAAAGACTAAGAAAGTTTGGATTTACGAAGGAGGATATTACAAGCACTTTTTACATCCCAGAAGTTGAAATCACGAATAAAAGTGAGATTCCCTTATTGATCGATCAATCCAATATCGATTTGAAATTAAATATTCAAGACGCTAATGAAAACCTAGATCGATTGAATGTTTGGGTGAATGGAGTTCCTTATTTCGGGATGCAAGGTTTGGATCTAAAAAACCAGAGAACTAAAAAGACTCAAAAAAATCTCAATGTAGCTTTATCTAAAGGCAAAAATGTAATCGAAATTTCAGCAATCAATGCCTCTGGAGGAGAAAGCTTGAAAAGAAAAATTGAAGTCTTTAGTAATCAAGAAGCAGGCGAAAGGTCTTTGTATTTGATAACGATTGGTGTACAGGAGTTCCAAGATCCAAGTTTCAATTTGAACTATTCCGTAAAGGATGCAACCAATATCCATGATTATTTTGTAGGAGTTAATTTTGATCATTCATACGACTATAAACTCCTCAACGAAGATTTCAATCTGAAACGCTTAAGCGAAATCAAAACCATTTTGAGCAAAAGTAAGGCACAAGATCAAGTAGTACTTTTTATTGCCACACATGGACTTATCGATGCTGATTTCGAATACTACTTCGCCACATCCAAGACCAATTTTAATAAGCCGAGTGAAGGAGGGATTCATAAATCAGTTTTGGATAATCTATTGGACTCCATCCCTTGCAGAAATAAATTGGTTCTGTTCGATGCCTGTCATAGTGGAGAAATCGATAAAGAAGATGTCGTTCTAACAGAAAACATCATTAAGGATGAAAATATCACGTTTAGAGCAGCAGGAAAGAGTATCAAATATGGTGATATCAATGTGCAACAAGTAGCTGAAATGGAAGAATTGTTGTTTGAAGATTTTAGAAAAGGAAATGGATCAACGATCATGACTTCTTCTTCAGGAGTAGAGTTCTCCATGGAAAGTGATGAATGGAACAATGGATTGTTTACATATGCCTTAATTGATGCTTTGAAAACTGCGGGTGATAAAAGAAATGTCCAAAACCTATTTGAATCCGTATTTTCCAGAGTTCAAGAATTGTCCAAAGGAAATCAGACTCCAACCATGAGATCCTATAATAGGAATGCCTCTTATGTGATCAAATAAAAAAAGCCATCCCCAAAAGAGATGGCCTTTTAAATTCATTTAGTCAATCTTATTTTCTTCCAAATTTGAAGATTGGAGATTTTTGCTTTCCACCCATTGCCTTATTCACAATGTTCGACTTCAAACCTGTGCTCCAAAGTAATGTATCAGGAATATCCATTGGCTTAACGCTAGTATATTTCCCGTAGTAACCTTGAACAGTCACTTTGTATTTCCCATACATTGGCTTTTCGTAAGAGTATACTGGATCAACGATGATGTCAGCCCCACTCTTAGTTAAAGCATCGTGTCTTGCTTTTGATTTTGCATCAGCCAAAGCTTTGTCTTCTGCATAACCTTCGATCTTTTTGTTAACGTTCACATCAACATCAGCAACCATTGGTCTTGTAAAGATAGTTTGGTTAACGATGTCCTGTTCTCTTGAACCGTATTTTCTTACTGTACATGAAACTACAATCATTGCTACTGCAAGAAACATAAATAGAATTCTCTTTTTCATAATCATGTAAATTTTGAGTTAATAGAAGCGCGAAATTACTATTTTATTTTTCTGACTTTCAAGTGCTAAGCTAATTTAAAATCAGTCTAAATTTCTACTAAAACAATCTGAAGATTAACCTATTGAAAAAGAGAGTTTTGAGTCAGTCAATTTTTATGCAGGACTAAGGATTTAAATATCCTGAGAATTCATTCCCGGGTTATTTATATAATCCCCAAAGAATTAAAACTCTTGGAAATAATCTGATCTGCATCCTTCCCAAACCACTCATTAATGATATCTGAATACACATTTCTAAAGTCAATTTTATAACTGATATCTCCATCGTCTAATTTTGAAAGACTAGGAGCTTCATTGTAAACACCAGCTTTCTTCAGGTTTTTTCCAATGATAAATAGGTTGTTCGCTTTTCCGTGATCCGTTCCTGCAGATCCATTTTCTTTTACTCGCCTTCCGAATTCAGAGAAAGTGAGAATCAGTGTTTTGTCCAGTTCACCTGATTTTTCCAATGATTGAACTAAAGCCGAAACAGATTTCGAGTAATCTTCTAAAAGTCGATCTTGACTATTCCTTTGATTTACATGAGAATCAAAACCATTGTGAGACACATAATACACCTGAGTAGAAAATCCAGATCGAATAAACTGCGAAACTTGTGCTAGTTTTTTACCCAGATTTGTATTGGGAAACTCAAGGTTGTTATCTTTCACTGTGTGTGTTTCCGAAAGGTATTTTGCACTTTGATTGGTTTGAATCAGTGTTTTATAAAGATAGCCTTGATTGTCTTCATTCAGATCTACAGAATTTGCGGTTTCTACAACATCTCTGAAGTATTTGTCGCGCAAGGTCTTGTACAATTTATCCGATTTTTCAATCGCAAGGGCGTTTCTTAGTTTTCCATGCAAAGCAAGAGAAGATTGAGAGTCCAGTTCCAGCATGGCATGAGAGTTTTCACAGTGAGCATCCATATAGCGACCTAGCCAACCCGTTTTCGAATATTTGTCCGAGTCCACAGCCGTATGCCAGATGTCCATGGATCTAAAATGTGATCGATTCGGATTCGGATAGCCCACAGAATTCACGATTGAAACCAATCCATCTTTATAAAGCTTATTGAAATCAATCATTTTCGGATTCAGACCCAATTGATCATTGATCTTCAAGACTTCCTCTTTGCGAATACCTAATTTTGGTCTCAAATTATAATACAAATCATTTTCGAACGGTACAATCGTATTCAGTCCATCATTTCCTCCTGAAAGTTGAATTACAATAAGTTTTTTGAATTCGGTCTGACCTGCAATGCCAACTAGATCCATTCCTCTTAAAAACTCAGGAATAAAAAAGGTTCCAACTGCGCCTAGGGATGTATTTCTTATAAATTCTCTTCTTTTCATAATGCTGAGTTTTAGCTTAATTGATATTCTGGAAGTGAGATCAACTGGATGACTTCTTCATGTTTGCTATCAAATGTTCGGCCTTCTAGAAAGCTTTTCATTTGCGGGGATAGTTTGCCATTGAAAAACAACTCTTTAAAATCCATCCCTTCATTCACCTTGAAGAAATAGTCCCAATCATAGGTGAAACCCAATTTTTTAGAAAACTTATTCTGTTTCATTCCATCAAATGGATTTTCATCGTAATCCGGCTTGGCTTGCACATCCAAAAGGGCATTAGTCAGAATAATGGAAGGGAGTCGCAAACGAACAGGTAAACTATTCGAATCAATCCATTCTTGATTCACTTTCCAGCCTTTTACATTGGGCGGTTTATATAAAATCTGATTGAAAACTTTTTGGAAAATTAACCAAGATTTTGGATTGTCATTTTCGATTTTAAACTGCCTGGATAATCCCACTAAAAACTCAATTGGGGACTTTATTTTGGCTAGAATATTTTGGTCTTCATAAAACCAATCAGCATTTGCAATGTGAATGATGAGCTTTTTGATATCGTAATCATTTGAATAAAAAACCTCCGTGATTTCTTCCAGATGCTTTTCGTCTACTTTGGGATTTACAAAGTATTGGTAAACATTCTCACAAATAAACTTCGCACACGCTTTTTTCTTTAGGATTAAGTCAATCACTTCTTCTCCACCAAAGTTGCCAGTCTGACCAAAAATGGTCTTTTCATCGGTGTCATGCTGTTTGGGATGAATGAAAAATTCGCCCAATTTTTTGTGTTTCCAACCGGTAAAACATCGCGCAATTTCTTGCACATCTTGTTCTGTATATTCATTGTCCCTCCCAAGGGTGTAAAGCTCGCAAAGTTCACGAGCAAAGTCTTCATTTGGATGAGATTTTTTGTTTTGTTTGGTGTGCAAGAAATCGATCATTGATGCCGATTTGGAAATCTCGACAACAAGATCTTTAAAGTTCCCAGTAGCATGCTTGCGAATGATATTTGTGAATTGTTGGCCGTAATAAGGGTTTTGAATAATACAGGCAAAATGATGATGCCAAAACAAGTTCATTTTCTCCTGAATGATGTTTTCAGAATGACGCATTTTATCTAACCAAGCCAGATTAAGATCCATCACCATCTTCCGAAGTTTTTTAAAGACCTCTCTCTTCTTATCTTGAGGTAAGTTTTTGAAATCTACATTCTCAAATTCGGAAAAATCCAGCTGAATTTCTTCGACTTTCTCTTTCTCAAGCTTTTTCTCAAAACTGATTTTAGATAATTGCTGAATCTCTTTTCCAGTTAGTCCAAATCCAAAACGATTGTAAAGATGAATGACTTTCTTGTTTTCCATAGCTTGAAGATTGTGTTCATCTTGGACAAGATAGGAGCAGGAAGGTTTAATCTTGACCTACTTCTTCCTAACTGACGGTTTAAACCGTCAGTTAGGAAGGAGATATGGATGGACCTGTGGGGTAACTGCCTACATAGGAGGCTCCAGATCATCATACACTCTATCCTTCGAATGATGCTCTTCCTGGTTTCGGATATACTTCCTAACTTTAGGTAGATCGTTTTTCGATACAGAAGCGGCATAATATCCTTTAGCCCACCTGAATTGCTCATTTGTTAATCCCTGCTGATTAATCCAACTAGAAGACTCACCTTTTAGAAGTTTTACAACAAACGAAATATTCTGGTTATATTTCAAATTGATTAAACAATGAATATGATCCGTATATCCATTGACGTGGTCGAGATATATATCCTTCGTATCAGAATAACATTTTAAATGACGATAAAGATTGAAGCGCAATTGCTTGTCTAGAAATGGTGTTCGGTTCTTGGTACCCCAAACAACATGGACATTGATATCTACATAGGACATGATTGTGATTTAAGTGGTGTGGTAAAAAAATGAAAAGAGAGGTATATAATCCATAAGTGCAGGTTTCAACCTGCACTTATGGAAGTCGTAATGTCTTACAACCCAAACTTACTCTTGATCTCATCAACGAAATCCAACTTCTCCCATGTGAAAAGCTCAACTTCTTTGGTGATGGTTTCTCCTGTTGGAGATTTAAAAGTTTTGGTAACAACTTCATTGGTTCTTCCCATATGACCATATGCAGCAGTTTCAGCATACATTGGATTTCTCAATTTCAATCTTTGTTCAATGAAATAAGGTCTCATATCGAAAATCTCACCAATTTTCTTAGCAATGTCTCCATCAGATAGGTCAACCTTAGAAGTTCCATAAGTATCGATGAATAATCCACAAGGTTCAGCAACACCAATTGCGTAAGACACTTGTACCAATACTTCATCACAAAGTCCAGCAGCTACCATGTTCTTAGCAATATGTCTTGTTGCGTAAGCTCCGGATCTATCTACTTTAGATGGATCTTTTCCTGAGAATGCTCCTCCACCGTGAGCTCCTTTTCCACCATAAGTATCAACGATAATTTTTCTTCCAGTTAAACCAGTATCTCCATGTGGACCACCGATTACAAAAATTCCAGTTGGATTAATGTGATAAGTAATATCATCATTAAATAAGGCTTGAATCTCTGGCTTTTGCTTTGCTTTTACTCTTGGGATTACAATGTTGATAATGTCTTCTTTGATTTTCTTCAACATGACTTCCTCTGTATCAAAATCATCATGTTGTGTAGAAACAACAATCGCATCGATTCTTTGAGGAACATTGTCATCAGAATATTCAATTGTTACCTGTGACTTTGCATCTGGTCTTAAATACCCGATTACTTCTGGTTCGTTATTTCTAATATTCGATAATTCTTGAAGAATCATGTGAGACAAATCCAATGCCAATGGCATATAGTTTTCTGTCTCGTTTGTAGCGTATCCAAACATCATTCCTTGGTCACCTGCTCCTTGCTCTTCTGGATTACTTCGATCAACTCCTTGATTAATATCTGGAGACTGCTCATGCAATGCAGATAGAATACCACAAGAATTGGCATCAAACATATATTCTGATTTCGTGTATCCAATTCTTGAAATCGTATTTCGAGCGATTTCTTGTACGTCCAAATAGGTGTTCGTATTGATTTCACCAGCCAAAACAACCTGACCAGTAGTTACCAATGTTTCGCATGCAACTTTTGAATTTGGATCAAAAGCCATGAAATGATCGATCAAAGCATCTGAGATTTGATCTGCGATCTTATCTGGATGTCCTTCAGAAACAGATTCTGATGTAAATAAATATGACATATTGAAATGATTTTTGCTTAATTAAGTGGGCAAATTTAACCAATTTTTATTTCTTCTCTCGGTTTCCCTAGAAATATTACTTCTTGGTTAATTTTTTAAAGACTTGTTCCATGGACATTTCTTCCATTCTCATGGTCAAAATAACGTTGTCTTCCTTTTGTGCAGCCTTAGAAAGGTCTTTTCTTACATCGATGTCGGTTTCGGATTCGATAAGCCAAGTATTTCCTTCCAGTCTTCGTGTATTTGAAACTCCTTTGATGGACTTTAAAACTTTGTCAGACATAGCGGAATCAAATTCAACGTAAACAACCTGACCCTTCCCTGAAGATTTTTGAATATTTGAAATGGAATCATCAGCTTTGATTCGACCATTATCAATCAGAATAACTCGATCACAAATGGCCTCTACTTCCTGCATGATATGTGTAGAAAGCATAACGGTTTTGGTTTTACCTACTTCCACAATCAAATTTCGAATCTCGACTAATTGATTGGGGTCCAATCCAGTTGTAGGTTCATCTAAAATTAAAACCTCCGGGTCGTGTATGATTGCTTGAGCTAATCCAACTCTTTGTCGATATCCTTTGGATAAAGCTCCAATCTTTTTCTTCTGTTCTCTTTCCAATCCAACCAATTCAATCATCTCATTGACATGATCCATGCGGTTTTTCATTTTGTGAATGGAAGCTACAAACGAAAGGTATTCTTTCACATACATGTCCAAATACAAAGGATTGTGTTCGGGCAAATACCCCACCATTTGCTTGATTTCCTTGGAGTTTGTTTCTACATTCAATCCACTGACTTCAACAGTGCCTTTGCTGGCTGGAATGAAGCTTGTGATTATTTTCATCATGGTAGATTTTCCGGCTCCATTTGGACCTAAAAAACCAACGATCTGACTCTTTCCGATTTCAAATGAAACATCGTCTAGCGCCGCTTGATTTCCGTAAAATTTTGATACGTTTTCAACTTTGATGGACATAATAGAATGTGGAAATTTGTATTATCGAACCAAAGATAATTTAATTTCTTATTTATAAGATTAATTTTGCTTTTCTTAAGAAATAAGGCAATAGAAATAAGGCAATGCAGGAAGAAAGTTACACAAATGGACTCGTCATGAAATCAACGGGTAGCCGCTACAAGGTGAAAACGGATGATGGTGAGATTCTGGATTGCTTTATCAAAGGGAAGTTCAGAATTAAAGGGATTCGTACAACCAATCCAATCGCAGTTGGTGATCGAGTGAAAATTCGAAAGGGTCAGGATGAACACTTGATCACGGAACTTCACGACAGGAAAAACTATATCATTCGAAAGTCGATCAACCTCTCAAAAAGATCTCATATCATCGCGTCCAATATTGATCGAGCTTATTTGATTGTAACCCTAGTGGCTCCGCAAACACATATTGGATTCATTGACCGATTTTTGGTGACAGCAGAAGCCTATGGAATCCCCGTCAGTATTATTTGGAATAAAACGGATTTGCTTTTTCCGGAAGACATGGAAATTTTGGACCATTATATTTCAATTTATGAATCCATTGGTTATCCATGCCATAAAACGACATTAAGAGATGAGAATTCCTTTGATTTTCTAAAGGAAGAGACCAAGGGTAAACAATTTCTACTTTCAGGAAATTCAGGTGTTGGTAAGTCTTCAATAGCAAAACTTCTTGCACCTGATCTTGAAATTAAAGTTGGTAAAATCTCTAAAACGCATTTAGCGGGCCAGCATACAACTACTTTCGCTGAGATTCACGAACTAGATAATGGAGCTTATCTGATTGATACACCAGGTATCAAAGCTTTTGGTCTGATTGACATTGATCCAAAAAAGTTGGGGCATTATTTTCCAGAAATGTTCGCCTTACTTCCCGACTGTAAGTTCAGAAATTGCGTTCATGTAAATGAGCCTGGATGTGCGGTGAAGGCTGCCGTCGAAAATGGTGAAATTCCACCTGAAAGATACGACTCCTATATCAGTATGATGAATGAAGATCAGGAGGAAGATTATCGTGGAGGTCATTAAAGTCCCGTTATTCTGAATTAAAATAAAATTTAGCTACTCTTAAGACTAAATTAACCTAATCTAGACGAATCCTTTGTTGTTTTGTGAACTCACTGTTTTAAACTTTTGTTAAAAATGAAAACCTTAGGATTCATACAGATTTGCCTCATCTTTACCTTATTTTCCTGTTCTAAGAAGGAGGATTCAACAAATTCAGAAGAATCTGTCAAGGAAATAAAAATATCCGGTTCTGATTCTGAAAAAGCTTTGATTAAACTATTATCGAAACGATTTGAATCAGACACAAAAATTTCAATTGAAGGTGGGGGCTCAGGTATCGGAATCCGTCAGTTAATTCAGGGAGAAGTTGATGTCGCCAACTCGTCCAGAGAAATGACGCTTTCAGAAATTGATAGTGCTAGATCGAAAGGAATTGAGCCATTTCCTGTGATTATTGCCATGGATGCTTTGGCCATAATTACGCATTCTGAGGTAGGTGTGAAACGTCTTTCTACAATTCAGATTAAGCAAATTTTCTCTGGTGAAATTCAAAATTGGAAAGAGCTTGGTGGAAAGGATCTGCCTATTACCATCTACGGTAGAAACCAAAATTCAGGAACCTATAAATATGTGAAGGACCTCTTCATCGGAGAAGAAAATTTCCCTGATAATTGTAAAATTGTTGAAAGCAATGGGGCAATCGTTGAGGCTGTAAAAAAAGATTCAACGGGAATCGGATATGTTGGTGTAGCCTTTGCTAAAAACGAATTCAATTCCATGAAAAAAGGATTATGGGTGATGAATATTTATATTGATGGTGAAAATCGAGCCTATTCCCCTTTAGAAGATCAAAGAGTAATGGATGGTTCTTATCCCTTCATTCGCCCTTTATTTCAATATTTTAATGGTAAACCAAAAGGACAGCTGAAAGATTTTTTGGATTTTGAATTATCTGAGGAGGGGCAAGAAATGGTCTTTCAATTTGGATATTTTCCTGTACCACCAGAGCTTAATGAGAATTATCAGTTAGCAGAGAAGTAATCAAAACCTTTCGTTTTCATTTTCTAAATTGTTCCTTTTGCTCTATTTTTCATTATGAAAATAAAAGCATCATGAAAAATTTAGTACTCTTCTTTTCTTTACTCTTATTAGTCGCCTGTTCGAATGAAAAATCTTCGAAATCCTCTGATGAAGCTGTTCAAGCCAAAACAAATGATCCAAATTCTTACGCTATTTCCGTCGAAGATGGTGGTGTGATTAAAACTGAAAAAGGATCCGTCCTCACAATTCCAAAAAATGCTTTTGTCGATAAAAATGGAAATCCTGTCAGTGGAGATGTGGAAATTAAATTTGAAGAATTTCACGATTTTGCTGATATCGCGAAGTCGGGAATTTCAATGTTTTATGATTCAGCTGGAGTCAGATCAGATCTTAGGTCTGGTGGGATGTTTAGAATTTCTGGTTCGCAAAATGGGGAGTCGATCGAGGTCAAAGAGGGTAAGAAATTAGCTGTTGATTTAGCTTCTATTGAAGATACTCCTTGTTACAATTTCTACAAACAAGAAGATGATGGAAAGTGGAATTATTTGCACACAGATACTGGAAACAGAGTGGATTCTTTAAAGCAAAATCAACTTCCTAGAAATCCAGAAAATCAAGATTTATCGAATGCCATTAGCATAGATGTTGATTATACGGATATTCCAGAACTGAATATGTATAGATCACTTATTTGGAGATATGTCGGTGAGAAGATACCAAGAGCTTTTACTTCCATCAATTGGAGCACAGCCGAAATTAAACCTGTTGAAGGTGAAAATATGATGTACAAGCTTACAGTCAAAAGCAAAGACAAGAATTATACAATGAAAATTCAGCCGATTTTAACTGGGAAAAACCTGGAACTTGCACTTTCTAAGTACCAACACGATATCGAAACTATGCAAGGAGATCCAAATTCGATTTATTACAAAACGAAAATTATTCGAAGTGTCAATGTGGAAGGTTTCGGAACCTATAATTGGGATATCAAAAACAAAAGAGATGAAGACCAAGTTTCTTTTCCAATGCTTGCTACAGTGAATGGGAAAAAACTAAAAGAGCTCCAAGTCTCCTTGATTTCTGCATCAGAGAATATTGTAGTGAATTACAATGAAGCCTCTCTGAAAAGCTTCTCTTTTGACCCAAAATCTAAGAATTTATTAGTTGCCTTCTACGATGGCGGTAAGATTGCAGTCTTAGAGCCAAACAAATTCAAAAATCTAATAAGACAAAACGGGAAAAAGGAATATATTTCGGTCGACTTAACAGCGCGATCTGAAGAAGATCTCTCGAGCGAAGACCTGAAGAAAATGATCAGTGAGCTTATCCGATCTTAATGAAAAGCTTCCTCGCTTTCATACTATTCCTTGGCGGACTTCATTTGTCTGCGCAATCTTGCCTTCCCTACAGAGAAAGTGGAAAATGGGGTTTGATTGATGAAAATAATCGCGTGATACTAAAACCAAAACACGATTTTATTTTCAACTTTCAAGACCTGAATTATGCGGTTTTCATGGCGAATGGTTTCTATGGGGTTCTAAATCGAAAAGGGAAAACCATTCTTCCCGCAAACTACAAACAAATCAAGATTTTAAACAAAGCGTTCTTGGCTTGTAAAAAAGATCAAGGATTCGAATTGGTTCAAGCAGAAAAAGGTAGGGTGTTAGAGCCCATTTACAGCAATATTGTATCGATAAGGGAAAACTTGCTTCTTGCGGAAACGGATACAGGAAAACTTCTTTTGAATACAAATAATCTCAATCTGGTTTGGAGCAAAGATTTGGCGATTTATCCGACTAAAAACTTTCTAATCCTTGCCAAAAAAGATAGCTGTGTCATGCTCGATAGCGATTTGAATTATGTGTTTAAATCTGCCCGTCGAGATTATTTTCCAAGCGAAGAAGGGACTCATTTTATATCTGAATTAGGTGAGTACTTTATCGCGGAAAGTTTCAAAGGATTTTTTAAAGAAAATACACAGCCCGTAAATACTTTGAATCCTGAAGAAAATTGGTTTGTTGTAAGGGAAAATCAACTCTACGGTGTATACGATCCGCTTGCAAAAAAATATCTTTTAAAACCGGAATATGACTGGATTGAGAGACTAAACGATGACTTCTACAAAGTGAAAAAAGGCACTTTTCATGGTTTGATCAACAAAAATTGCGACTGGATTTTGCCACCAGAATTTGCAGATATATTTCTATTAGATAAGGGATTTTTTATTCAGAATTCGAGTATGCAATGCGGAATAGCATCTCAAAACGGTCGTGTAATCATTCCAATGAAATACGACTGGATCGCGGACAATAAAAACTATTACGAAGTCTCTCTAAATGCTAAAATTGGAATCTACACAAAGAATGGTAGTCTCATTGAATCTCCACAATACGACGAAATTCGAGAGGTAGATGGAAGTTATAAGTGCTATGCCGGTCCCATCAAAAATGCCCAAGGAAAGATTGTTAAATATAAAAGAGTGGTTTCTTTTGCTTTGGATGGTGGTCAGGTTTCGGGTAGAGTAGAATTCAAAGATGTGGGAATTATCAATATTTCATCGGTTAACAAAAAAGTCAAATACTCAAGAGATCGATTGTCTATCGGTATCGACTCCATCTATAGATGGAAAAGAGTAGAGAAGAAGTATGTCGTAAAAGGTAAAAATATCGTAGCCAATATCTGGGGAATGCGCGATACTTCTCTTCAAAAGTTTGTCGTCAAACCAAAATATTCCGATATCGAGGTTTTTGAAGATCGGAATTATACGCTCGGACTAAAATACAATTACGGAGCTCGTATTCCACTTTCTTCTCCATTGGATGAATTAAAGCATTTTGGAGAATACCATTTAATCGACCATGACAAAGTGAATAAATACCCCAAACAAAAAGGTTTCTTTTCTCTAGCAGCGATTTACCAAAATTCTGATGTCATGGAAAGCTTCATGGGAGATCATTTTGAATTTCAATCTTTGGATTCTCTCAGAACCTGGAAATATAGTTTCATCGATAAGTTGAATTCAGATAGCACAAGAAGAGCTTCAATATCGGGTAACTATAAGTTTTGCAGTGAACTGGATCCTTTAAAATTATCGGATTCTAGATCATTTGTAGGTCGCATAAATTCGGCATACAACGAGAAAGTTCCCATGTCGAAAAGAGATCGACTCTACTTTTCATCGGAATTTAAAAATGCTTCTTTCAAAATTGATAAAGGGCAATGGACACTTGTCAATACAGACCATCAAAGACTTACCCCGATTTTGTATGATTATATTGATGAGCCTATTCGAGGAATATACCTGTCTCAATATAAAGGTGCTTGGGGCCTTATTTCAACCGATTCCACTATTATTCCGCATCAGTATTCTGAGCTGAATAGAATGCGCTCCAAATCAGACTCTATCTTCATTTCAGTGAAGAAACAATTTGTTGAATTTCTGATCGATAGCTTAGGTAATAAGTTCATTGTTCCGGAAGGAAGAAGAATTTTGCAAAAGGAAGGAGACGCGGTCTTGTTCATGGAAAAAGGAAAGTACGGTTTGCTTGATAAAAATTTAGAGGTTCTTCTTGAGGCAGAGTATGGAAGACTAAAATATCTTGATCATGGTTGGTATCGGTTCAGGAGAAGAGGTAAAATGGGACTTTTAAAAACTGATGGTAGCCAAATCCCACCCAATTTTAAGGATTTAATCCCCTTGAGTTCTGAATATGTAATCTTCTTCAATAAACGATTTAAAGGTCTACTGAATAAAGCGGGAGATACACTCGTTCCAGCTATTTATGATGAGGTGCTACTAGCAAACGACTTAATTCTAACAAGTTTGAAGGGAGACTTTTTTATCATGAATCTGAATACAAATAAGTCGAAAAAAATTAAAGGTGAATTTGAAGGTGTACTTAGAGATCAGCTTGTGTTTTCAACTTCACAGGGTCTTATGATTTGCGATAAAAGCGGAAAGAAAATCGGTAAAATTTCCAAAGCTGTATTCACCGAAGTAAAAGACGGAAAATTACTTGTGTCGGAAAATGGAGTCGATAAAGTTTATGATCAAAACTTAAACCTTTTGTTTGAAGGAAAAACCAATGTCGGGCTTTTTAAAGGAAATTATTTTTCAGAAAAGATTGATAAAGAATACATCATCCGGAAATTCGGAGAGGATAAGCCTGTGGATGCAGGTAACATCATTAAAACAACGGAATATGGCCATTTAGTTCTATACAAAACCAAAGGTCGCTATCATTTATTGGATACGGAAACAGGAGAGATTCATCGTTTTCCTGAGGAAGTGGCTAAAATTATGTCTTTTCATGATCTATATTTTAGAGTGCTAAACAAGGATCGTTCTCAAGCTTTTTTCAACTTAAAAGCCAGGAATATCTACAATAGAAAATTCGATGCTTGTCAAGCTTTTACTGATGGTTATTCTGTTGTTCAAGATAAAGGTGAAGTCAAAATATTTTACAGAGATGGCAAATTGATTGAAGGTTTAGTTTATCATAAGATTCTCCCTTTAACTGGAGGCTATTTCAATGCCCAAATTCTTAAATCCTATGGCTTGGTTGATGAAAATCATGGAGTTCTATTGGAGTCAGATTACGATATTGTTCGATTTTCAATGAATTCCATCACCCAATTAATAAAAGATGGAGATGTGTTTTACTACGATTTTAAGAAACAGAAAATGATCAAATAATCAAGGTCGATTGGATTTTATGAATTTAGTTGGATCCAGAAAACCACTAGCATCCTCTGAATAACCCCCACCCAAAGCTCTTCCAACCCGAGTTCTTAGTTCAAAATGCAAATGTGCGTTGTACATGCCCTCATTATTTCCAATGGTTCCTATTTTTTGTCCACGTTTTACTAATTCACCATGATTCACCAAAATTTCATCGCAGTGCGCATACACGGTTTCAATAAATTCATACTCTGGATGATTAGGAAGGTAGTGAATAACTCGAACAACATTTCCCCATCCCCCACCGAGGTTTCCAGCAAAAAAGACATATCCATGCGAAGCAGCATATATAGGGTCGCCAAGATCCGTATTACCTCCTCCTTTGCCATTCCAATCTTCTCCTAAATGATCGTTTTCTCTAAATTTTTGGGCATTGTAATAACCTTCGATTCCATTTTTACCAATTGGAAAGACAAAACCATCAGAGTGAAATGCCTCATTTTCTTTTAGGGTCTTGTCGTATATAAAAGGCGCTTTTTTAGAAGTACAAGAAAAAAGGAAGGATATGGTCAGAATAAGCAGGATTCTACTCATCATTTTCGTCTTCTACTTTTGATCGAGACTCGACACATTTTCGAATAGCTTCTTGAACAAATTCTTGCGCCATTTCGTTGGAACCGCATTTATTTAAAAGCATTTCATTTAAAATTTCTCGACATTCTTGTGGGTTTACCGTGTGCGTGGAATCCGCTTTGATCATGCATTCGCAATATCTAGAAGAAGCTTCTTCCAAGTCGGGCTTCATCTCATTAAATTCATCTTTGGTCTCTTTACTGTGGCAAGAGGCTAGAACCAAGAGAATAATTAAATATGTGAGTGAAAGAATTCGCATTCCAAGAATAAAAATAGGCATTATTAAATTTTATTAAAATCATTTGCATTTAAAATTCTTAGTCTATTTTTGAGGAACTAGCCCTTTTTGAAAAATTTTATAGTATGAAGAAGATCTTAATTTTATCCTTATCCCTCCTTTTTGTCGGTCTTTCAATAGCTCAGAATAAGCTGTCGATTGCCCAAGCTGTAAGTGGACAATATCGCGAGTTTTATCCACAACACATTACTGGTTTCGAATGGATGCCTGGTTCTGACATGTATGCCGTTATTGAAGGCTATCAATCTGTCGGAATTTACAATGCTAAAGGAGATGAACAGGCCGAGATTAAACTGGATCAATTGAATTCAGCATTGGAGACAAGCTTTCCATATATCGCTTCAATAACGTGGAAAAATGCAGATGAATTTTATGTTTTTGATGGGAAATCCTATTTCGTTTATAACTGGAAAACAAAACAAGGAAGCCGAATAGCCAAGGCGAAATTTGCTTTTGAAAATCAAAAATTAAACGCGAAATCTGGCTTAGTTGCGCACACAAATCAGAATAATCTCTTTATCACAAAAGAAACAACCACTTTAAATGTGACTGATTTTGATGATAAAAATATTGTTTCTGGTCAGGCAATAGCACGTTCAGAATTTGGGATCACAAATGGAATCTTCTGGTCCCCAACTGGAAATAAACTGGCTTTTTATCAGAAAGATGAATCAAATGTATCCGATTATCCACTTTTGGATATTTCTGAAACTCCAGGGAAATTAAATTCAATCAAATATCCAATGGCTGGTCAAGGCTCTGAAAAAGCAAGTGTTGGAATCTTTGATGTGAAATCAAAAAAAGTAGTTTACCTCGAATTCAAAGGTGGAAAAGAACATTATTATACAAACTTGAGTTGGACTCCAGATGAAACCAAGATTTTGGTAGCTGAACTTAATCGTGAGCAAAATCACATGCACTTAAATGTATACGACGCGGCTACAGGAAAATTTCTTGAGACCTTATTCGAAGAGAAGAATAATAAATATGTGGAGCCAGAACATCCGGCCCATTTTCTTCCAGGAAATAGCTCAAAGTTTATTTGGTTAACAGAGAAGGATGGTTTTAATAACCTCTACCTTTTTGACATGTCCTCAAAAAAAGAGACACAACTTACCAAAAATAAATGGGTCGTAAAGGATATCATTGAAGTCACTTCTAAAGGTGTTTATTTTACCGGAACGGGCGAAGATCCAAGAAACACAATGCTCTATTATGTGGATTGGAAAGGAAAACAATCTTTGATCACAAAAACGCCGGGGCAACATTCAGTGAAATTGAACTTGGCGAAAGGCCTAGTTTTCGACCAGTTTTCGAATATCTCAACTCCCAATATTGCTCAAATTATAGATTTAAAAGGCAAGGTGAAAAAGGAATTGGTAAAAGCAAAGAATCCTTACGAAAACACAACAATTGGAAAAGCGGAGTACGGTACGATCAAGAGTAAAGATGGAACGGATCTGCATTACAGATTGATCAAACCATCAAACTTCGACGAGTCTAAAAAATACCCAGTTTTGGTTTATGTTTATGGTGGTCCGCATGCGCAAATGGTAACCAATTCCTGGCTTGGAGGTGCAAGTTTGTGGATGCACTGGATGGCTGAGCAAGGTTATATTGTTTTTACAGTCGATAACAGAGGTTCGGCACACAGAGGGAGAGATTTCGAGAATATCATTCATAGAAATTTAGGTAAACATGAAATAGAAGATCAAATTGCGGGAGTGGAGTTCCTGAAAACTCAATCTTATGTTGATGCGGATCGAATGGCCGTTCATGGTTGGAGTTTTGGTGGGTATATGACCATTTCTCTTATGCTGAAAGAAGCTGGAGTGTTCAATGTAGGTGTTGCAGGAGGACCAGTTACTGACTGGGCTTATTACGAAGTAATGTACGGTGAAAGATACATGGATATGCCGAAAGAAAATCCAGAAGGCTATGAAGAAACTGCCTTAAGAAATCATGTGGATAAATTAGAAGGAAAACTCATGTTGATTCATGGAACAGCGGACAATGTTGTGGTCATGCAACATAGTTTGGATTTGATTAAGAATTTCATTGATAAAGGAAAACAAGTGGATTTCTTCCCTTACCCCATGCATGAACACAATGTTTATGGAAAGGATCGAATTCACTTGATGACAAAAGTTTTAGAGTATATAATCGAACACAATAAATAGAAACAAATGAAAAAGTTAGCACTAACAGCTCTTGCCTTTTCCACTTTAATGATTACTTCCTGTGGTGGAGAAGAAAAAAAGGAGGATAAAAAGAAAGAAAATAAGGAAGTGAAAAACGATGAGGGTAAAGAAGAAGTCGAAACCCCAAAAGAAGTTGCAATGACCGAAATGGATTTATCTGAGCATGGGTATCCATTAACAATTCAGGTGCCTGAAGGAGCTACTTTTGAAAAAGGTAACTACAATGACTTAATCAAAACTGCTGATGGAAAATTTGCAATTACAGTAGAAAAATTAGATTGGTCGAAAGACGAAGCTCTAGGCGAAGCAAAAAAGAATGATGTAAATAAACTGAAGGAAGTTTTAGAAGAAACTGATAATGGTTATTTCATTCAAACTGAAGTAATGGGTAAAGATGATTTTCACATGTACATGTCTTTCCCTGCTGAAGGAGAGGACTTAATCATTTTCCAGAATGAAAAAGGAGCGATGAGAACAAAAGCAGAAGCAACAACCATGTTCAATAGTTTGAAGTCGATCAAACAAAAATAAAATAATGCATTTGGTAAGGATTCCCAATGCAGTGAAGGGTTCCCAAACCCTTCATAATTAGCAAGACTAAAAAGCGCAGAATTTCTAAATCCTGCGCTTTTTTGTTAATAAAACTTTTTGTTTAAGCATAAGTCCATTTCTCCTCCTCCAACCGTTCTCTCATTTTTTCTTAAATTTCAGTCTTAGGTAAAAAGTCAAAGTTTAAATGGAAAATAAAAGGGTAGAACACACATTTTGTAGAATTTGCGAATCTTTATGTGGATTGGAAATCGAATTGGAAGGGGATGAGATTAAAAAAATCATGCCCGACAATAATCATGTCGCCACAAGAGGTTTTGCTTGTCCCAAGGGTTTAAAGCAACATCACTTATTCAATTCTCCCGACCGTTTAAAATATCCAATGAAACGAATTGGAAAAGAATGGCACCGCATTTCATGGGATCAGGCTTTAAGCGAAATTGGTGCGAAAGTAAAACAGCTTAGAAAAGACCATACGCCGCAATCTATTGGAATGTATGTAGGAACTGCAGCAGGTTTTAGTGTTTTACATCCCGTTTTTGCGCAAGGATTTATGGATGCTATTGGTTCCACAAATCTCTACGCTTCTGCAACTCAAGATTGCTCCAATAAATTTGCTGTATCGGAGCATATGTACGGATTTCCATTTACACTTCCTTTTCCAGATATTTTGAATACCAATTGCATGATTGTGGTTGGAGCCAATCCTGTAGTTTCCAAATGGTCCTTTTTGCAAGTTCCGAATCCAAGTCTGCACTTGAAAGAAATGGAAAGAAGAGGCTGTAAACTTTATTTTGTAGATCCAAGAAAAACAGAATCAGCCAAGGTGGCTGGAGAACATGTGTTTATTCGCCCTGGAACCGATGTTTATTTTTACTTGGCCTTTCTGAATGAATTGATCAAAATAGGCGGAATAGATGAAGCTCGAGTGAATCAGTTCATGAAAAACTTTGATGAAATCAAAAAGGTTTGTGAAGAGTGGACGCCAGAAAAAGCAGAGAAGGTGACTCAAATGCCAGCAGAATCCCTCCGAAAAATGGTGGTCGATTTTAACGCCGCCGATGGAGCCTCTCTATATTGTTCCACCGGAGTGAACATGGGAGGAATGGGTGTGCTGGCATTTTGGATCCAAGAGGTAATCAATGCCGTTTCAGGAAATTTGGATAGAAAAGGAGGGACATTAGTCGGAAAAGGCGTGATCGATTTTCCCAAATTTGGAAGTAAAAATGGAATCTTGATGCAAGACGTTAGATCGCGCATTGGAAATCACAGAAAAGTGAATGATGCATTCCCAGGTGGTCTTTTAGCTGATGAGATTTTAACCCCTGGAGAAGGACAAATTAAAGCCATGTTTATCACTGGTGGAAATCCTTTAATCACCATGGCCAATAGTAATAAACTGAGAAAAGCTTTTCAGGAATTAGAGTTATTGGTGACCTTAGATATTCTTCCAAATGAAACAGGTTCTCTGGCGCATTACATGTTGCCTTGCACCTCGCCAGTGGAAAGACCTGATCTTCCCTTTATTTTTCCTCTGATGCTAGGCTTACAAACCAAGCCTTATCTTCAGGCAACTAAGTCGATCATTAAACCAATCGGAGAAGTTCGAGATGAAGCCACGATTTATGTGGATTTATGCAAACACAGTGGGGTCAATTTGTTTGGAAGTAAACTGGCTCAGCTATTCATGGAAAACTTGAAAAAGCTGAAATCTTTCCGACAAAAAGAAACCGAACAACCTGCACTTCCTCAGGAATTTGTGCTGAATCTTTTGTTGAAGGTTTGTCGTCAACCGGGATTCAAAAAGATCCTTAAAAACAAACACGGATTAATGCGAAACCCACATCAACCGGGCGACTTTTTAGGGCACCGAGTCTATACGAAAGATCAAAAGATTGACCTCGCTCCTCAAGTTTTGTTAGATCAATGGAGTAAATTGGAAAAGAACTACCAAAAGGAAATGAATTCCAAGCAGATCTATAAACTGATTACCAAAAGACATGTCAATACGCACAATAGTTGGACTCATAATTATGAGGAGTTTGTCAAAGGTGAGTTTCATACCAATTATTTGTACATCCATTCAAAAGATGCAGAAGAATTAGGCTTACAAAATAAAGACATGGTGGATGTGACCTCTAAAACCGCAACAGTTAGATTGCCCATAAAAATATTGGACGATTTAATGCCGAAAACAGTGGCACTTCCTCATGGATGGGGACATCAGTCAAGTCGACAAAATGTAGCCAATAAAACAAAGGGTGTAAATGTAAACGTTCTCGCCGCGGATGGTTCAGACTTAATTGAAGAAGTTTCTGGAATGGTTCACTTAACAGGTATTCCCGTCAAAATCGAAAAAGCCAAAGGAGAGCAAGCGCACTCTTGGTCTGGACTTGAAAAAGATATTTTGCACGTGTAAATTCTGATGAACTATTAAGGTTACGAAGGATTCCAAACGTTATGAAGGATTCCCAAATCCTTCGTTATCCCTCTTTCCAAAAAACCAAACCCCAACCGAAATCAGAATATAGGTGAGGATAATAAAAGGAAAGGACCATAATTGAAGGAAGACAATCAGACCAATACAAAGCAATAAAAAGAGGTATCTGATTTCATTTCTTTTCCATCCAAAACCTTTAACCTTAAGTGAGAACATTGGGATCTCACTGATAAGAAGTGTCGAAAACAGAATTGATAAGAAGATTAATATTCTGAAGTCTAGCATGAACAAGGCTAAATCAGATTGCCACTTACCAATGGCGTCATTAGCCATATAATCTTGGTAAATTAGAGCAAAACCCGCAAAAAATAAAGTGTTGGCTGGTGTCGCTAGACCAATAAAGCCATCAGTTTGCCGAGTGTCAATATTGAACTTCCCAAGACGAATCATTGAAAAAATAGGAATCAATAGACCAAAAAATGGAAGATACGCAACCCAAGGCTCAGTATCTTTCTTCTGCTGCTTTAACCTGTCTTTCACTTCAAGCCCTTTGTTAAAATGCATGGCTCGAGAATGATTGTAAACGGCATTTAGAATCAATAGGTCGGGAGCATCTTTTCTGAATTGAGTATCGAAATTTTCCAAAGGGGTTTCAGAAAGTATTTGAAACTCCTCTTTTTTCGATTTTAAATCGGTTACAATACCAATATTGATTAGTAATACCACGATAATCCCAGGCGCAACTCCAAATGTCACCATGTCGGCCAATGAATCCAATTGTTTGCCTAATTCACCACTAACACCCAACTTTCTTGCGGCAAATCCGTCAAAGAAATCAAGAAAGGCTGAAATGAAAATGCACCATGGCGCCCAAGATAGATGACCAGTCAGAGCAAAAAAGATCGCCAAACAACCAAAAAACAGATTTCCAGCTGTTAGGATATTGGGAATTTGTCGTTTTAATTGCATATTGAATTCAAATTAAGCTAATATTTATCGATATTTACACAATTTTAAAGTACAAATTGAGTTTATTATCGTACTACTTTAGAACAAAATTTGCTGATGTTGCTTAGAAAATTCATTTTATTCCTCATTCCTCTAATTGCTATTAGTACGGTTCGCGCACAAGGAGATTTGGCGCCAAAATATTCCAATGATTTCTTATCCATTGGTGTGGATGCACGAGCATTGGGGATGTCGAACTCAGTCGTAGCAGGGGTAGATGATGTAACCGCTGGTTATTGGAATCCCGCTGGTTTGGTTCAAATGCCGACCATGCTAGATTTTGGCTTAATGCATGCGGAATACTTCGCTGGGATATCCAAATACGATTATATTGGAGCAGCTTATAAGATTGATGATAAATCCGCGGTTGGATTTACAGGAATTCGATTTGGAGTTGACAATATTCCGAATACCACTCAGCTTATTGATGCCGATGGAAATGTGAATTACGATAATATTACCACTTTCACAGCGGCGGATTATGGTTTTCTTCTTACTTATTCTAGAGAATTATCAGTTCCAAGACTTTATGTGGGTGGAAATGTTAAAATTATCTACAGACAAGTAGGTGATTTTGCCAATTCATGGGGTTTTGGTATCGATGCAGGAGTTCAATATCACTTAAAAAAGAACTGGAAGTTTGGTGCTGTGCTTAGAGATGCAACCTCTACTTTCAATGCTTGGGTATTTAAGTTGGATGATGTGACCAAAGATGTTTGGTTGCAAACAGGAAATGAATTACCAGAAAATGGCTTGGAATTGACGCTTCCAAGATTAATTCTAGGAGCTCAAGGTGATTTCGAATTCGGAAAAGGGTTTTATGGTCTTTTCGAAATGGATTTTGATTTTACTTTCGATGGCAGAAGAAATGTATTGATTCGAACTTCTCCAATCAGTATTGATCCTCATCTTGGAGTTGAAGTTGGATGGAAAGAATACGTCGCATTGAGAGCTGGTTTTGGAAATTTTCAGTTTGAAAAACAATTTGATGGAAGTGAGAAATTGAGCTTCCAACCCAATATTGGAATTGGAATTGGATTCAAAGGGGTTCGAATTGATTATGCTTTCACTGATATAGGAAATCAGTCGGTGGCCTTGTATTCACACATATTTTCTCTTAAATTTAGAATAAAAGGTAAAAGAGATAAAAAGGGTAAGGAAAAGGAAAGCAACCCTAAAAATGAATGAGATTAGTATTCACCATACTTCTATTTCTTAGCTACTCGTTTTCACACGCGCAACCATACGGAAACGAATGGATTGACTACTCACAAAATTATTACAGCTTTAAAATTTCCGAAGAAGGAATTTACCGTATCGATTACGCAACCATGCAAGCTGCTGGAATTCCAATTTCTACAATTACAAGCACACAATTACAAGTTTTTGGCCGCGAATCCGAAATTCAAATCTATGTGAATGATGGTAGCGACGGGACGATGGATCCCGGTGATTATATCGAATTTTACGCAAATAAAAACGATGCTTGGTTGGATTCGTTGATCTATGATCAACCCCAACACGTCATGAACCCCTATTTTTCTCTGTACAACGACACGATTCAATATTTTCTTTCCTGGACCAATGGGTCTGGCCAAAGGGTAGTAGAAGAAACAGATGTCAATTTCGCAGCATTCGCTCCACAGAATTTTTATATTCAAAATTCCCTTATCGAGTATATTGGGTTGTACATTGAAGGTGAGAAACAAAGTGGATTATCCAGTTCCTATTTTACGGAAGGAGAAGGGTGGGCAAGAGCACCAATTAATGCTGTCCCAAGTAACCCAACTTTTACATCCTCAATTCCTACAACAAACATTTATTCGGGCTTTGGTGCACCAGATGCGAAAGGGATTTCGGTTACGGCGAGTACATCAAACGCCACTTTCACAGGTACCGGAAACCATCATATCAGAATCTCATACGGTTCGCCCGCTACCCAAATCTATGATACGGTTTATACCGGCTATCAATTAATTAAGTTCAATATTCAAGTTGCCGCGAATACGCTAACAAATGGAACAACTGATTTTAGACACACTTTTATCGATGATCAAGGTGCGGCTTCTGATTATCAATCGATGTGTTATGTCGAACTCAATTATCCACACACTATGGATTTTGAAGGTCAATCTGCGGGAACACTTTATAGCCCATTTAATGGGTCTGAACCGAAATCTCGATACGACCTAACTAACCATAGTATTACAAATCCAATCATTTATGCTTTAGGGGATCAAATTAGAAAGATTACAGGACAGGTAAACGCTGGGGTTCTTCAGTTTTTGGTTCCCAATAATCTGGCAGCTGATAATAAAGTATTGGTTTTGGATGAATCAGAAGTGAAGACCGTGTCGTCTCTTTCTCCCGTTAATGGTACAGGAGCTTTTACAGATTATAGCACTGCAAGTAATGACAATTACCTGATTTTGACAGAAACTTCTTTACTCACTTCAGTTCAACAATATGAATCCTACAGAGAAAGTGCGTCTGGAGGAGCCTATTCCGTTTTTACTGCTGATGTGAATGAGCTTTACCTACAGTTTGGAGGGGGTATTCCAAAACACGCCCTCGCAATTAGAAGGTTTGCTAAATATTTTGTGGATAATTCAACTGTGAATCCAGAACATCTATTCATTATCGGAAAAGGAGTGAGGGAAGCAACTGAATCAAATATTTTAGCCGGAATTGGAACAAGATTGGATTCTGCATCTTATGCCTCAAGTTTGGTTCCTTCTTGGGGTTATCCTTCTTCAGACATATTGCTTACAGGAGGGTTTAATGGCACTGTTTGGGCACCTTTAATGGCCACGGGTAGATATGCTGCTACGAGCAATCAAGATGTTTTGGAATATTTGAATAAAGTGCAAGAATTTGAAATGGCTCAGGATCCAAATTCAATCTATTCCATCGCGACCAAAGATTGGCAGAAACAGGTTTTGCATTTTGGAGGTGGATCCTCTGCTTCGGAGCAACAATTGTTCAAAGCTTATTTGCAAAATTACGAGAACCTGATTGAAGGAATGGAGTTTGGTGGAAATGTATTTTCAACTTACAAAACGACTTCAGATCCCATCGATCCTGTGACCTCCCAGGAAGTAACTCAGAAGATAAATGAAGGAACTTCAATCATGACCTTTTTTGGACATGCATCCTCAAGTGGTTTTGACCAAAATGTGGATGATCCATCCAATTGGTCCAATCAAGGGAAATATCCTTTAGTAATTGGTAATGCATGTTATACAGGCGATATTTTTCAACCGAGTTCCAATTCAACATCTGAACGCTTTGTCATGTTGCCCGATAGAGGAGCAATTGCATTTCTTTCTTCCGTAAAACTTGGTTTCGCTCAAACTTTAAATACTTATACCTATGAACTTTATCAGAATATTTCACTCAATGCTTATGGACAAACTATTGGTCAGCAAATTCGTCAGACCATTTTAAATGTGGAATCTCCTGCGGCAACTATTCCTCTGGAATCAACTTGTGTAGGTATGACTTTACATGGAGACCCAGCTTTAAGATTGAATTGGCATCAAAATCCCGAATTTGAAATCAATAATCAAAGTATCTTATTTGAGCCTGAAAATATCAATTTATCTGTTGATTCCATTACAGTGAATGTGGCCCTTACAAATATTGGGAAAGCAACAGATAGTTCCTTTACAGTTGAATTAAGAAGAACATTTCCGAATTCTGCATCAGACTCCGTTTACAATAAAGTAGTCTCAGGGCTTTACTACAAGGACACCGTAAGTTTTCGAATGCCTTTGGACCCGAACAATGGTGTTGGACTCAATAGTTTTTCAGCAAAGGTGGATATTCCTTCACTAGTAAATGAACAATATGATGAGGTATTTAATAACCAAGTTACAGTTCCTTATTTGATAAAAATTGATGGGATTTACCCCGTTTGGCCTTATGAATATGCTGTTGTGCCAAAAGATACCGTTACGCTTAAGGCTTCAACTAATGATCCTTTTGCTTCTACCAAACTATACCGTTTTGAGGTGGATACAACGGATTTATTTAATTCACCTTTTCGAAAATATTATGAGGTAAATGCCCCGGGTGGTGTCGTTGAAGCTGAATATAATCAATGGTTGAATGCGGATTTAAATTCTTCTGATCCTTTGATTCTGGAGGATAGTATGGTCTACTTTTGGAGGGTCGCTTTCGATAGTACAACCATGATTTGGAATGAATCTTCGTTCCAGTATATCCCTGGACAAAGAGGCTGGGGGCAAGATCACTTTTTCCAATTTAAAAATGGTACATTCTCTAATATTGATTATGATCGAAACCTCAGAAAAAGAAACTTCTTCCCGGATAAAAAAATTATTAATTGCCAGGTTTTTGGGAATTCAGTCGACTTTAATGAATTGCTTGCAACCGATTGGAAAATTGATGGAGAAGTGCAGGAGTACGGCTTGTGTACACTAACCCCATCTTTGATCGTAGCCGTAGTCGATCCTGTTACGCTTGAAGCCTGGGGGACTGCCAATGGAGGTCAAAATCCACAAAATTCCTTTGGTAATGCGAATGATGGTGCAAGTTGTCGAAATAGAGTAGAGAAATACTTTATTTTCAGGCAAAATGATGCGACTTCTTTGGCCTCTTTTGAAAACATGATTTTGAATGAAATACCAGATAGTTTCTACATTTTAATTTATACAACAACCTATGCTGATTTTTCGCAGTGGGATGCGCTTTACCCAAATACTTACAATGTTTTTCAAACTTTAGGTTCGGATAGTATTGCGCCAGGGAAACCTGATGTTCCATTTATTTTCTTTACAAAGAAAGGGGATGTTTCTACGACCCATGAAGAGTATGGGATTGATATCAATTCGAATCTGGTTCTGAATGACACTTTAACCGGTTATGATTATATCGGGGAAGAAAAATCTACCATAATTGGACCCGCTTTTGAATGGAATGCCCTTTATTGGAAACAGAATGCGGAGGAATCTCCGAGTCAAGATACAACCAGATTACAGGTGTATGGAATTAATTCTTCGGGAGCTGAAAATTTAGTTTTTGACACACTCTTCACTTCTTTAGATTCGATTATAAACTTGAACACACTAATTGACGCCAATCAATATCCTTGGATGCGCCTAAATGCAAGTTTAAAAGATAGTATCGATTTTACGCCTTCGCAGATTGATCGTTGGCATGTCTTGTATCAACCCGTTCCAGAAGCTGCTATTGATAATGATCTTGGTTATTATTGGTCGGCTACGGATACTATTCAAGAAGGGATGGAGGTCTCATTTGCTGGAATGATTCAAAACATCTCCGATTATCACATGGATAGCCTGTTAGTGAAATACTGGATTGAAGACCAAGATCGAAATATTCATCCAATTAGCTATCCGCGTCAAGACTCATTGAAAGTAAATGGAGATTTGTTTGATACTATTACCTTTAGTACCTATGGAATTCCAGGTAATAATTTACTTTGGATGGAAGTGAACCCTTACGTTACGCCTACGGATCAAGATCAATTGGAGCAACATTATTTTAACAATTTAGCTCAAATCCCATTTTATGTTGCCGCTGATGAAATCAATCCAATTTTAGATGTCACATTTGATGGTTACCATATTCTGAATGGTGACCTGGTGAGTGGAAATGCTCAAATTGTCATTAGTCTAAAAGATGAAAATGAATTTTTACTCCTGGAAAACGATTCGGATACCGCGAATTTTGGTATTTACTTGAAAGACCCGCTGGGTAATCAA
The DNA here is from genome assembly GCA_030427935.1 of Bacteroidia bacterium. Lineage (GTDB taxonomy): Bacteria > Bacteroidota > Bacteroidia > Flavobacteriales_D > Crocinitomicaceae > JAGQYP01. Next base: position 31,825 of record JAUICI010000017.1, read on the forward strand.
GAGCGAATTCCTTTCCTCGGACCGAATGGCGAAAATGTGATGCAATGGATTCCTGCGGATGGTCCAGAGAATAAGTTCAAAATCATCCATGATGGAAACTTTCCTATGGATGGGGTTTATGAATTGTTGGTTCAGGGAAGTGATGTTTCAGGAAATAACTCTGGTGATCTGGAATACAAAATCGAATTCGAAGTCATCAATAAGTCCACGATCACCTATCTAATGAATTATCCAAACCCCTTTTCAACTTCAACAAGATTCGTTTTCACCCTTACTGGTAATACGGTACCCGATGAGATGCGAATTCAAATCATGACGGTTACTGGGAAAATTGTAAAAACAATCACCTTAGATGAATTTGGTCCGATTAAAGTGGGGCAAAATATTTCAGAATATGCCTGGGATGGAAGGGATGAATGGGGAGACCAATTGGCTAACGGCGTTTACTTGTACACGGTTCAGATGCGCATCAATGGCGAGCAAATCGAACATCGTAATTCAGGAGCTGATCAATTTTTTAAGAAAGAATTCGGTAAAATGTACTTGCTTCGATAGAAGTCTGGTTTTAACTCAGTCGCTTAAATTCTCTTCTAAATCTTAGGAATGGTTTCTCAAAATACTTGTAGCTCAAATGGGCAATGATGATGGTCATTATTAAAGCTACAACAGGAAAAACAAACTTTGCAAATCCAGTTAAATCACCCTGCCAAACTGCTACTCCGAATACAATGAAATCAATAACCAGTATATGGAACATATAGGAACCATAACTGATTTTTCCTAAATAAGAGAGAATCTTAAGATTTCTCAACTTAAAAACTGAATTTGAACTGAAAGTTTGCTCGATGATGGCAAATCCTACAATAGATGGTATAACTATAGCATTGACAACATTCAAAATAACATTTCCATAGAAAAGCCCGGCTACAATTAAATAAGCAATGAAGGCAAAATAGACATAGTTCAAAAATCCTTTTTCCAAGGATTTGATATACTCAACTAAATCTTTTTTCTCTCTCACATGCACCGCAACTAATGCTCCAATTCCGAAATCAGATAAATAGTAAAGTGTATTGTAATAAGAATGGAAATCCTTAAATATTTCAAGCTCCGTAAAAAATCCAGACGAGATTCTATAAATAACCCCGATGAAGATCATGGCATAAGAAACACTCTTTAAGTTTCTGCCCAAAACGTTGATAACAAAGCCCCAGACAACATAGAATTGAACTTCAACAGCAATGGTCCACAGAATCACTAATCCAGTGAAATAATCGGCTCCATTTGCGAAATGAAAGAAGTTGGAATTAAAGGTAAGAAATGGAAATATTGGAGGGAATTTGAAATTATAATTGAGGTCAAGAAATGCTACTGTTTTTGGTATGCCTATGTAAATGAGCAATAATACCACTCCATATAACGGGAGAATTCTTAAAGCCCGTCTTTTGTAAAAAGATAAAAGTTTGAAAGTACCGTAATACTCAATTTCTCTGATGGCCAGAGCGGTAATCAAAAATGCGGAAATGGTGAAGAACAACTCAATTCCGAAAACCCCACCAAATGTAAGTGAATGATCCACATAACTGGAAGTATCGGCTGAGATTTCTTCTCTGTAAAAGGTTTTCATATGCATGATGAAGACCAGAAAAAAACCAATAAAACGCATGGCATCTAAGTCTTTATAGTGCAGCCTTTTTGATTTTTTTTTCTTCTTTAATGCTTTTTCCAAATCCTTTCGATTTTGTATCGGGTTCAAAGTTATTATTTATACTGAAAAATTAAGAATAGGTTCTTTCTTAGTTCCAATTCCGGATAAATAAATGATATCTTTGCACCATGAAATTAAGCGTGAAACACAGGCTAATCCTAGCCACTTTAACCGGATTGCTTTTGGCAGTTTCTTTTCCTGCAGTCGGAGGATTAGGACCAATCGCTTTAATCGCCTTAGTTCCGCTTTTACTTTTGGAAGAGGATCTTTTTCGAAATAAAGAACGCTCTTATAAAATCTATTTGTACGCTTTTATCACGTTTTTCCTGTATAATTTAATTACGGTTTGGTGGATTTGGTTTGCTTCTCCAGGTGGTGCGGTTATGGCAGTGTTTGCAAATGCCATTGTGATGATTTTTCCAATTGCGGCATTTCATCTGACTAAAAAGTTTGTTGGAAGAAAAGAAGGCTATATTGGACTTTTCTTCTACTGGTTAGGTTTTGAATACATGCATTACCACTGGGAACTCAGCTGGCCCTGGTTGAACTATGGAAATATGTTTGCGAACTATCACCCTCTTGTACAATGGTATGAATATTCCGGTGTATTGGGTGGATCGATGTGGATACTGGTTTCAAATCTCATTGCTTATTTAATACTTAAAAATGTATTCGTTCATCGCGAGTCATTTAAAGTTCAAACACCTTTACTTTTTCTTCTAGGATTGGTCATCCTTATTCCAATTTCTATTTCCTCCATCATGTATTTTGGTCATGAAAATGACGGGGACGAACTTGATATTATAGTTATTCAACCCAATATTGATCCCTATAAAAAATTCTCTTCCATTACTCCACAAGAACAATTGGAAACCATTATCAGATTAGCGGAGGAGAATATGGATGAAGACGTAGATTTAATCATTGCTCCTGAAACGGCTTTGCCCATGTCGATTAATGAGGAAGGAATTGAAACCAATCGATTTATTACAATTCTATCCAAGAAAATGGAAGATTGGGGAGGTCCAGATATTTTGATCGGGTCCTCAACACATCGATATTTCTCCGAAAAACAAAGCTTTGCTTCAAGAAAATTACCCGATGGAAACTGGTTGGAAGCCTATAATTCTGCTTTATTAATTTCCAAAAACAAACCTGTTCAAATTTACCATAAATCGCAATTGGTTCTTGGGGTAGAACGACTCCCATTTCCCGTTTTGTTTGAAGGCATGGCTATAGATATGGGAGGAACTACTGGGACACTGGGCTCTGAAAAAGAACCTTTTTGTTTGAAGTCGAAAGGATTGAATATAACCCCATGTATTTGTTATGAATCGGTCTATGGAGGCTATGTATCTGAATTTTCAAGACTCGAAAGTGATTTTATCGCAATTATTACAAATGATGGATGGTGGAAGGACACCCCAGGCTATAGGCAGCATCTAAGCTTTGCCCGTTTAAGAGCTATCGAAAATAGAAAGTATATAGCCAGAAGTGCAAATACGGGTATTTCAGCTATTTTGGATTCGAAAGGTGATATCTTGGAGCGCACAAGTTGGTGGGAACCTGCAGCTATTCGAGGGAAGATCAAATTGTCTAGAAAAGAAACATTTTATGTGAAATATGGAGATATCATAGGAAGAGTCTCAGGATTTACGGCAGTCTTGATGCTAATATTTACTTTGTTTAAATTTCTTCGCTCTTTCGGTCCTCTCGCTAAAAAAGAATAATTCCATTCTTATTGGTATTGAAAAGAGTCATACTTATTATCGCAACCCTTTTTATCTTCTCTATTGAAGGTCACTCACAGGATCTATTTTTTCAAAGAGGAGAGGTTTGGTTTCAGGAAATATTCAAGATTCGAAAGAATGACGGCCTTTTTCATATTGATTTTGCTGGTAGATCAAATGATTGGTTCAGTAATTTTAATCGATTTCATGTGCGTACCGGAGGAGGCTACATAATCAACGATCATTGGAGTGTTTTTGGAATGCTGGGCTATTTTTATACCAATACAGGTGTCTCTAAGGTACATGATTGCAGAATTAATTTCGATGCCAACTATAAGACGAATATTTTCAATTCTAGAGTGCTGTTTAACTACAGAATTCGACAGGCTTACAGAAGGATATTAGGAATTGAAGGTTACGAAAACTCTTTAAGAATGCGGAATAGATTTGGAATAACAGTCCCAATTAACAATCCAGCAATTCAAAAAAACACTTGGTACTTTCAATTTGAAGATGAGTTGTTCTTTGAGTTATTGGAATGGAATCCGAACTTTTTGGGATCAAATAGAGTTGTCTCAAGCTTTGGATGGTACCTCAATCCAAATATCTCATTTGAATTGTCTTATTGCTGGGAAACAGACTTTGTTTTAGAGGATAATATCATTTTTGGAAATCATATTTTCTGGTTGAAATTCAATCAGACCATAGATTTAAGTGGGAAAGGGAAGAAGCGTAGTCCTCAAGAAGAATAATATTTTGCCGGGATAATGGAGTTTTTAACTTTGTATGGAAAGCAAAAAAAATAGTATTTTCGCACAAAATTTTTTTTATGGCAAATTACTTGGATTTTGAAGAGTCTCTAAAAGATCTTTACGAAGAGATTGAGAAGGTTAAAAGTGTTGAAGAAAAAACGGGAGTTAATGCCAATTCAACTGTAAAAGAACTCGAAACAAAATTAAAAGAAAAGACCAAGGAAATATTTGAAAATCTTACGCCTTGGCAGCGAGTTCAATTATCAAGACATCCAGACAGACCCTATACTTTAGAATATATCAATGCTATCACGGATGGAAACTTCTTAGAGTTACACGGTGATCGAAACTTTAAAGACGATAAAGCCATGGTAGGTGGTTTTGGTGAAGTTGATGGTCAAACTATCATGTTCGTTGGTCAGCAAAAAGGTGCAAACACCAAAATGAGACAATATCGAAATTTTGGAATGGCCAATCCTGAAGGGTACAGAAAAGCACTTCGTTTGATGAAGTTAGCGGAGAAATTTAATAAACCAATTGTCACTTTTATTGATACGCCTGGAGCTTATCCTGGACTTGAAGCTGAAGAAAGAGGACAAGGGGAAGCAATTGCAAGAAATATTTATGAAATGATGCAATTGAAAGTACCGGTAATCTGTATCATTATTGGAGAAGGTGCTTCTGGAGGAGCCTTGGGAATTGGTGTTGGAGATCGCGTATTGATGTTGGAAAATGCCTGGTATTCTGTAATTTCACCAGAAAACTGTTCGTCTATTTTATGGCGAAGCTGGGAGCATAAAGAAAAAGCAGCCGAAGCACTTAAACTAACTGCAACAGACGCTAAGAAAATTAAAGTTGTTGATGGGATTATAAAAGAGCCTATTGGAGGTGCGCATAGCGATAGAGAAAAAACA
>JAUICI010000207.1 GCA_030427935.1 Bacteroidia bacterium
CGAAACCCAGGAGTTTTCTTCAAACCAGCATCTTCTATATAAAGAGCCGCTTCATGGAATTTATTGATGGCATAAAGACTGTCGATGGTTTTTTGGGGTGATTGAGAAAAACCGAACAGACTAATTAATATAAAGCTACCAAAGACCAGTTGTCCCATTTTTCTTTCTGATTTTATTGTTTTCCCTTGCCTTTTTATTTTCTTCTTTCCAGTATTTACTCAAATTGATTCCTGTCAATTGAAAATAGAGAGATTTATATTTCTTTAGTGGCTTGGTTTCTCCATTATTTTTTGAAATGAGTGCCAAATGATAGACTGTTTTCTCATATTCCTTCTGGTGTTTACTATTGTTTTTGGAATAATAGGAAAGTAAAATATTCGTAAGCTCAAGATTACTGTAGGCTGTATAATTTCTTGCTCTAACATTCCCAATATGCAAGTGTTTTTCTGCATCTTTTTCACCTAATCTTACAGCAATATCAAATGCTTTTGTGTAACTATATTCCTCTCTAGGTCTATTTGTTTGATATACTTCTATTAGTTTAAAAGCTTTTTCATATTCCTCTAGATTGTAATATGATTCTATCAAGTGTTTTGAAGAAAGACTACCCAATTCTTCTAATTCCCTATTTAATTCGAACAAATCAATTAGTTTCTTATAATTTTTAGTTCTAAAATAAAGATCTCCCAAACAAAACAAACTTATGCTTTTTGAATCCTCCGTATTTGATTTAAGCATTCTGTCTTGGAAAAAGGATATACCTTCACCCATCCTATCAGAAGTAATAAATAGACTCTTTAGTGCAAAGGCGGCATCATATTTTTCATTCTCATTTTCGAGGTAGTGATAAAACTTGAAGCCTTCACTTACCATATCAAGTTCTTCAAATAGGAATACTAAATATTGAAGATCTAAATCCAATTCATCCATTCGATTCTTAATCAGCCCCTTATTTGACTGGACAAACTCAATCAACTCTAATTTTCTCTTTGAATCTAAATATTTCACATCTTCAAATAATAGATCCAAATACCATAACTTGACTCTCGGGTCATTGGATAGATCTTTTATTTTAGACAAATGCTTCAATCTAATTCGATGGTCTCCCCATGTATACATCGTGAATAATCCTCTGAAATAAGATGAGTATTCGCCTAATTGCAACATTCTATTCTTGCATTTATTAAATTTTGGAATGGGTTCACTCATTAAAGTTTTGAGTTCATAATGATAAGATTCTGGATTTTTTGGATATAATTTTCTTTCCTTTTTGAAACTCGAACTTAAAATATCCTTGCCATCTTGAGCCGATTGATCGCTACTACTTTTTATATATCCATACAATACTCTCACAGTGGGATAATCGCTATCTACGATCATCAATTTTTCAATTTTTTCACTTGCTAATATATAATCTCCAAGATCAAGATAAATCTGAACTTCCAGTAATTTGAGCTCTTTTAAAAGAATTGAATCCCCTCCATTTTTTTCAATCAATTCATTTATAAAAACTAAGCGATTTTGAGCCGTCTCTGGATTAGGTAATTGATCATCAAATTCTTTTAAGAATGCTTCTGTTTCTCTAATCAATTTCAATCTAAAAAGATGATAGTACGGGTTTAAAGTGTCTTCCTTAAAATAAGAACTTATTAATGAATCTTGTTTGATTCCAAAAAACAAATCAGTTCTTCGCAAAGATTCAATATAAAAAAAGGTGTAATCTTTCTCTGATTCGAGCTTATTTGATTTAATATAATCGATAAGCTTCACATATTCAAAATCGAAATAAAATTCTCTTATTTTCTTTGAATGGCTTTGACATATCCCTGTTAGAAGGAATAAACTAAAGGCAAAACACAAGGCAGATCTCATATTTCAATAATACGAAATTGCTGGAAAAGTTACATTAATCCGCGGTATACAAAAGATCAATTAAATCATTGGATTGATTTAAGGCATTGTCGTTCAGGATTTCATAAGTAAAACCATCTTTCTTCAAATCTCCAGAGATGAAATTCTTTTGATCATCCTTGAATCGAACATCCTTGTCAGCAGCCATGGCAAAATTCCCGGGAACCGAATTGTTATTTACTGTGCTATCAGCTACTGCACCACCTTTCATCATGGCTTTTTTACCATCGTTATTGTTCATTCTAGCCGCATAGTCAATGGTAATGGTTCCATTATTTTGAGCCCCAACATTCTTATTCTGCTCATTGATTTCTCCTCCACCATTGGCTCCAAATGCCATGTTATCATCTAAATTCCCCGCATCCTCTTCAAGAATTTCGTTGTCGGCCATTTCGAATTCTTCTGTTTTCTTGAATTCTTCTTTTATTTCCAAGTTCTGGTTTAATCCTCCCTCCGGTGTCATCTTCGCTGTTGGCTCCGATTCTCCAGATACAATTGACTCTTCTGTAGGCGCCATGTCCTTCGAATCATCTGCACTTCTATTTTCTTCTTTTGCCGTTACATCATTATTTGAACCTACGGTACCAAAATCCATTGGAACAAAGAAGAAAACCAAAAGTAAAATCGCTGCTAAACTCGCATAAACTCCAGGTTTAGCAAAAGCGGGTTTGTCTTCAGGAAACAAAAATAATCCGATGGAATTGTACCAAATCTTTCTTTCGGGTCGGCTCGATTCCATCATGCTCATCAAGGAAGCCTTGGTTTCTTCTCTCGGTTTAATATTTTCCTTTGGAAGTTCCGAAGCCATCAATAAAGTCGCTTTGAATTGGGCATATTCCTCTTCATTGGAGATAAAATCTTTCATCCCCTCCTTCTCTTCTGGAGTCAACTCAAAGTATTCTTTTGAGATAATGACTTGCTCTATTTGTTCGTCAAATAATTCCATTTTACTTCCCCCCTATTAATTCGTTTCTATAGACTTCAAGGTTTACCGAGATCTTTTTAATCGCATTGAAAACGCGGGATTTTACAGTTCCCAGGTTGATGTCCAATGCATCTGCTATCTCTTGGTTTGACAATTCATCTATATATTTCATCACAAATACTTCTTTGTGTTTTTCATCTAATTTATTTACCTCTTCCAGCAGTTTTTCTTTGAACATTTGGTTATCAAACATTCGGTCTACTGCTTCTTCTTTGGATGATACATTGTAGGACTCATCCAGTCCTGAACTCGTATTGGATCGAACCTCCTGCTTCTTGTACTCATTCTTGCACATATTGTTGGCAACTGAGAAGAACCATGTTTTAAATTTTCTTTTGTTTCGATCGTAATACTCTGGCTTTTCAATGAGCTTCTGAAAAATATCGTGCATGAAATCTTCCGCCTTCTCTCTGTCCTTCCATAACATTCGATAGAAATAATTCAACATCATCCCCGAATAGCGGTCGTACAGCTCAGAAAAGGCTTTGGAATCCTTATTTGTGATAAGGTCCATCAAGTCTTCATCCGACAGATTCTTATAATTTCGAAAAAGCTTCATTTATAAACCAAGGCTCGCTTTTACTACATTTTCTTTATTGATATCTCTACCAATTTTAAGCGCTATCTTTTTTAAATATTCTCTTTTTTCTGCGTTGTGTTTGTACTTTTTATAAAGTTGAACCAAGGTAACCAAGTAGTTGGCATTCAACTTTTTTACTTTCTGACTAGATTGATTCTTCAATAAATAATCCAGTTGCAATTCGTTTTCAAAATTGATTTTTAGTTTATCTGTATTCAGTCTTTTAGGTGCATATTTCAGTGCCAATCCCGTATTTTTCAAATTGGCAGACAAAGTCTTCAAAGCGAATTTTGGAACGGTAAAACCAAGGAAAATATTCTTATCCGCATTTGCATAAAGCAATTTTGAAAGGAACTCTTTGTTTTCTGGTCCAATTCCCGGATCCTTTAATCCATATTTTCTCAGAATTCGCTTTCGATAATCTTTATTCTGAAGAATATCCAAGGAAAGCACTTTCACATCTTTGCGCATGCCCTTTTCATTTTGGAGCACCCAGATTGGATAGGTATCGTCGTATCCATTGGTAATTAAAATCCCATTTTTATCAATCGATCTTAATACATTCTCATTGTACTGATACACTCCCGTTTCAATCGATTTCGAAGCCATCAATTTCTTTGTGAATTCGGCCTTTTTTGCTGAATTATCTTTGATTTCATAGTATGCAATAAAATCATCGAATAAGCTAGCGTCATAGGGTTTTAGCTTGTAAGCTTTCTCCAAATAACTAATCAAGTCTGTATTGTGGTTTCCGTTTACATATTTCAGATAATTATATTCGAAAGAATTATCTGCAGATTCTTTTAAAGCGGCAATTTGACCATCCAATGTTTTTTGCTGATCCGTGGTAAATCCTTTGGTTCCATTTTGTCGGATGAATTTCTTTCTGGTAAATTCATAATTGTATCGACTCGACTGCAACTGACTATTAAAAACCTCTTTTTCCTCCATTGCGGGAGCTTCCAAGACATCAACTTTCTTAAGTTTTTCCTCGGCTTTTCGCACTTTGGTTGCATTTCCATTATTGATCATGTTTGAGTTATTCTCATTCTGCTGACCAATCACCAAAAATGTGGCGCAAAGTATTGATATGGTAACTATTGTCTTCATAACTGCACTACTGTACAAGTCTAATTTCAAAAAGTTCAATTTAAGGAATAATTGTTTGAATCTAGCTCCTTATTTGTTAAGAATAATAAATACTTTAGTGGAACACAAAACTAAATGAGCAAATGAAAGTAACCTTTAATTCTCCGGTAGTCCTGACCTATGCGTTCTTATGTACTTTGGTTTATTTTGGATTATTACAGTTCAATATTGGAACCTCCATTTTTGTACTTCGTCCCGAATTTGATTTGAGTTCTTTTACTTGGTATCTGAGTTTATTCGGATATGGGGCTGGTCATGCGAATGCGGATCATCTATTGGGGAATATGACCTTTATATTACTTCTAGGACCTGTTTTGGAAGAGAAATATGGCGCGAAAAACCTATTAATCATGATGGGAGCTTGTTTATTGATCACGGCTCTTTTGCACGTTACCTTCTTTTCCAATGGCTTACTTGGAGCTTCTGGGGTTGTATTCATGTTCATTATTTTGGTGAGTTTAACCAATTATAAACAAGGAGAAATTCCAATTACTTTTATTCTGATTGTACTGCTTTTTGTAGGAAAAGAAGTTTGGCAATTCTTTGATAATGACGGGATTTCAC
>JAUICI010000208.1 GCA_030427935.1 Bacteroidia bacterium
AGTTTTTCCGATTCTTCAATTAAAGGATAAACCACATACACTTGTCTTCCTTTGGCTATTTCCTTTTCCATGAATCCAAATACTTTTAATCTGGATTTTTCGAAATAATGATAGGTTTTAACAGGCTTTCTTCCCGGAGGCAATTCATCAATCACCGAAACATCTAAGTCGCCATAAAAGGTCATCGCTAGAGTTCTTGGAATTGGGGTAGCCGTCATAACCAAAATATGCGGAAGCCTTGTATTCTTCGCCCATAATTTAGAACGCTGAGCCACACCAAACCGATGCTGTTCATCTATGATCGCAATTCCTAAATTTTTGAATTTGACTTTTTTCTCAAAAACAGCATGGGTTCCAATTAGAATATTCAATTCTCCACTTTCCAGTTTTTCATGCAATTCTCTTCTTTCAGCTGTTTTGGTTGAACCGGTGAGCAAAGCCACTTGAATATCCAGTTTTTCCAAAAATTCCGAAATCGTCTGAAAATGTTGAGTTGCCAATATTTCCGTTGGTGCAACCATCGTGGCTTGAAATCCATTATCAATGGCCAGTAACATTACCAACAAACCAACCAAGGTTTTTCCACAACCTACATCACCTTGAAGCAAGCGATTCATTTGAATACCAGAACCCAAATCTTTGCGAATTTCTTTGATGACCCTTTTTTGTGCATTTGTTAGCTCAAAAGGCAAAGCTTCCTGAAAAAACTGATTGAAGTGATCGCCCACTTTTTCGAATACAAATCCCTGATGCTTCTTCTGAATATTGGTTTTCCGAAAATTCATTTCAAGTTGCAAGTAAAAGAGTTCTTCAAACTTAAATCGAAGTCGAGCTTTCTCTGCACTTTCCAAATCTTTTGGCTGATGAATTTGCTTCATGGCCATATTAATTCGGAGTAAATGGTTTTTGGTCAGAATTGACTCATCGAGATTTTCAGGAATTTTTCCATCCACTTGTTCCAATAATTTCTTGATGAGCTTTTCAATTCCCTTTGAATTCAAACCTTTTTGAGTCAGCTTTTCCCCACTTGGATAAATGGGTTGAATTTTACTGCCCTGATTGATATTCTCACTCACCTCTATTTCCGGATGCGCAATATTCCAGGAGGAACCATACTTTTTGGCTCTTCCGTAAACTACAAAATGAGATTCTGTATTTAATTTTGGTTTGACCCATTTCGCGCCTTTGAACCAAACTAAATCGATATAACCACTCCCATCAGAGAAACGTGCCGTCAGTCTCTTACCCCGACCAACTCCGGTTTCTCGAATAGAAGAAAGTGTTCCTCTTAAATTGACGGCACCTTCTTTATCTGGAATATCTTTCACTTGATCGTAAGCCGTCCGATCCACATATCTAAATGGAAAATGATACAATAAATCCTTGAAAAAGAATATGCCGAGCTCTTTCTTGAGCACATCCCCTCTTTGAGGTCCAACTCCCTTCAAATATTCGATCGGTGTATCCAGCATGAATTCAAAATTACCAATTCTGTAAAAAGAAAAACTTTGAGGAAAGACAACTTATGAAAAATGACCCTTTGATATCTCTTTATTCTCAAGAACTTAACTTCCATACAATTGATTACTTTTGGAATAATGAAATTACTCGTTATTGTTTTGATGATGACTGCTTTAGGTGCTGTGTACTCTATTTCTGGTTTATATGGGTACGATTCGTCCTCTAATTGGAAAACCATGAGAGTAATGGATTTTATGATTGAACAAGGCTATGAAGCTCCAAATTATTTTATTCAAGATATTGATAGTTCAAAAGCAAGACAAGGTGAAGATCTTGTAACGATTGGTTATACTCGAATTGATAAAATCAATACGAAAAGGATTTCCAAACATTTTGTCTGCATCAATTGCCACAATACAGTTCCTGAAACCAATGAATTAAGTCAAAAAGATCCAGAAACCCGATTTGACTACATGATGAAGAATAAACTTCCATTTCTTCCAGGTTCTTCTCTTTATGGAGTGGTTAATCGAACCTCATTTTTTAATGGTGACTATAAAAAGAAGTACGGTAGCCTAGCTGATTCCGCCAAACATGATCTTCAATCGGCCATTCAACTCTGCGCTGAAATTAGCTCTGAAGGCAGACAACTTGAGAAATGGGAAGTGGAAGCTATCCTTCACTATTTAAACTCCATTCAGCTTAATATGAGTGACTTAAATTTAAGCACCAAAGAAGTAGAATTAATCGAAAATGGTTCAAAAACAGATAAGCTGGAACTAGTTCAATCCAAATTCCTTTCGGCTGAAAAAGCAAGTTTTGGTTTTCCTTTGGCCGCCAATGTCAGAACAAAAGGCAAAAATGGTGATTGGGAAAAAGGTGAGTATATTTTTAAATACGGTTGCATGCATTGTCACAACCCAGAAGGGATTACCACTTTCACGCTTGAAGCCGACCAATTAAATCGTAATTTTCTGAAAAACCGAATGGATAAGACAAATCGCAAATCCATTTATGAAATTACACGAACGGGAACGCAACCAAAAAAATTAAAGAAAACCTATATGCCACTCTATACTTATGAAAAACTTACGGATAAACAGCTCGAAGATTTAGCAGCCTATCTCAATTATAAACCAAATTAAATATGGAATGAGGAAAAAACTACTAATGCTTTTCATTTTGCTTTCAGGATTTGCTTTTAATCAGGCAGACACGAATGCAGTTTACAATGTGTTTTCTGATGTCAGGATCATCAATGCACATTCTACTGAATCCTTGGAAAAAAACCAGCTTAGTTTTGTTGTGAGTCACCGCTTTGGAGACATGTTTGGACAAAACGGAGGTTACCAAAACTTTTTTGGATTAGATGATGTTGCGGATATTCGAATTGGATTGGAATATGGAATTTTGAAAAACTTGATGATCGGGGTTTCCAGAACCAAAGGTCCCTCTCCCATCCGAGGAATCGTGGATGGATTTATCAAGTATCGATTCCTAACTCAGAAAAAGAAAGGAATGCCTTTAAACATGTCGCTTGTAGGAGGAATTGACATCAGTACACAAAAGAAATCTACCGATTCAACTTCAGTAACAAGCTTTCCAAAATGGTCGCACCGTTTAAGCTATAACATGCACCTATTAATGTCGAGAAAATTTGCAGAATGGTTCTCCATGCAAATTATGGGAACATTTACTTGGAGAAATTATGTGAACAATGATGACCAAAATGCTGTTTTTGGTATAGGTGCATCTACAAGATTCAGGGTAACCAAAAAATTCGGAATCATTTTAGAATATATTTATACCTTTAAAAACAACGGATTGAGACAAGGATATTACGACAATATCGGTATCGCATTTGAATTCAAAACTTGGGGACACAACTTTCAAATTAATTTTGTGAATTCAAGAGGAATCGCAGATACTCAATACCTAACCTATGGTCGATCCAACTGGCTCGACGGAGAATTTAGAATAGGATTTACAATTTCAAGAGCATTTGACTTATGAGAAACTTAATATTTATATCAGGCATTGCATTGGCAATAGGCCTTGCTTCTTGTCACAAAGACAAAGCGGCCCCAACTCCAGAACCGACTCCATGTGATTCGATTCAAGTATCATTCGCAAATGATATTCAACCGATATTTGATAACAATTGTAATACAGGTAGTTGCCACAGTTCTACTGGACAAGCCGATGGAAGAGTTTACGTTAACCACGGACAAATTGCAGCTGATGCTGAAGTTTGCTACAGCGCCATGAATCATGAGGCTGGATTTACAGCGATGCCTTTGGGTAATCCAACAAAATTACCGGATTCTTTGCTGAATAAAATGAATTGTTGGATCCAAGACGGCAAACCAAACAACTAAATTCACCGTAATTTAGATTGACCAATAAATTATAAACTAATAAAATAAACTATGAATAAAAAAGCTACACTCGTAGGAATCATCGTGCTTTCGGTTGGTTTCTTCTCATGGAATTCCATGAACTTTGACAAAAAATTCTCATCGGCTCCACCGGCGTCTAAAACAGGTGCGCCAGATGGTATGGGCGGAAATGAAGGATTATGTACAGATTGTCACTCAGGATCGGCAAGTGCAGGCTCACATACAGTGACATTCTCTGGAAGTAACAACACTTATGAGCCAGTCCAAACCTATACGATGACTTTAGATATTGGAGGAGCAAATGCAAAAAATGGATTCCAGGTTGTTGCACTTCGTGATTCTGATAATGGTGGAGTTGGATCTTGGAATGCGACTGGTGGAGATGAGTCTACTATGACTGGTTCTAGTAGAAATTATATTGGGCATTCCGCTTCTGGAACAGGACAAACAATGTGGTCTTTTGAATGGGTTGCACCTGCACAAGGTGAAGGTGATATAACATTTTATGTTGTTGCTAACGAAACAAATGGAAATTTAGCTACTTCTGGAGATGTCGTTACAACTTCTACATTTAATATTACTCAAAGCACCGCAAGTATCGAAGAAGAGAAGTTTGCTGATATAAATATGAATTACCTTGGATCAGATAATGAAATCATGATTACTGGTTTCCAAGCAGACTTCGGAAAGGCAACTCTTGAATTGATTGATCTTTCAGGAAAAACAGTTGAAAGAAAAAGAATCAATGATATTTCAGATTCTTACAACTGGAGATTAAGAAAGAATCATAACTCTGGAATTTATTTAATTTCAGTTAGAAATGATTCAGAAAAAGTAGTTAGAAAACTATTTGTTCAATAATTATTGACAATTAACTTGATATTCTAATCGGGCTTTTTCATGCCCTAGAAGTAAAGCCTGTTTGTAATACTTACAGGCTTTTTCTTTTTCATCTGTTTTCCTAAATAGTTCACCCAACTGAAAATAGGCATTGGTATAGGAAGGATTCGTTTGCAAAAGCTCCTTTAGATCTTGATAGGCATATTCATAATCTTCTATACTCATGTAAAATAAAGCTCGAGCATAATAGAGCTCAATGGCCTTTGTTTTATGAATTCCCATGGTCATTGTAGCTATATATGAATTTGTATCCTTTGCGGCTAACATGGAATTTGCCGCAAAATAATAACCTTCAAAATTATTTGGTTTCACTGTAATGCATTCAGAAAAATCCTTTACAGCATCCTTATATCTCTTCTTGGATTTTAAAAATATTCCTCGCCAAAGCCTGAATTCATATATAGACGGCG
>JAUICI010000209.1 GCA_030427935.1 Bacteroidia bacterium
CTGGTTTACCAACAATTGCGTGGTATTACCATAGTGCCCATATTTAATCTTGTTTTTAGGGTAAGGCATTTTATCCGGTTTCTCCTCGAAAGATTCTGGAGTTGGGATAGGGTAAGGGCTATCTACGTCAAGTTTAAAACGCGACATGATAAACAGGTGCGCCCATAGTTTATGTTTGTATTCTTCTACATCTCGAAGATGAGGATTCAACTGCCCCATAATATTAATAATGGCTTTCGCCACTTTGTTTCTCTCTTCACGATCCTCTACCGTTACAGCGAAATTCACCAGTTTCTGAACGTTGCGTCCATATTCTGGGATCTCCATTTTCGGTCTCTGCGTATTGTATTCCATAAAATTTAATTACCGTTTGAATATACTAATAATGTCTTGATAATTAGATAAAATCTTATCCAATAAATGTCAACACAAGAAGGTTAGTTTTGAGTTGGCTAGGAATGGTTCAAAGATAAGTTATTCTGATAAGATGTAAAATAAAAAAGCCTCTCAATTGAGAGGCTTTTTCGTTTTATAGTGTCTAAGATTTTACTGAACGATAGCTTGGAATTCTCCGTTTTCGAAAAACTTGATGAATTCTCTATCTTTTGCAGCTTTAGCTTTCAAAGATGAATCTTTAGATACAGCTGACTTCAGGTTGTTTTTAACCATGTCGAAGTTTCCTTGTCTTGATCCAATGATCGCTTTCAAGTAATATCCGATCGCTGTTTCTTTATCGTCTGATCCGTCAATTGTAGCAAGTGCATCATCATACTGCTCGCTCAATACTTGAGCCAATGCTTTATTGAAAGTCTTTTTGTCACCCATGTTAGAGATTGCAGTTTCGTAATCTCCATCTTGGATAGCGATGATTCCTAAGTTGTACTTAGTCTCATCAGATCCTCCTGACTTCTCAAGAAGTTCTTTTCCTTTCTTTCTATCACCTTGAATTCTTGCAACGATACCTAAGTTGTTGAATACTTCATCGTGATCTCCTTTAGCAGCAGCTTTTTCGAATTCCGCTTTAGCGTCATCCAATTTGTTCTGCATATAGTATACATAACCTACGTTATTGTATCCTCTCCAATCTTCTGGATAAATTCTTTGTACTTCTTTGTACAATCTTAATTTCTCATTCATGTCTTCTCCTAGAGTAGCTGTAAATAACAACTCTTCAACAGTTAATGTGTCTGGATTTGACTTAGAAAGAGCGATTAACTCTTCATCAGAATAACCAGTAAGGTCATATACCAAGTGGATTTGAGTTCTTCTCAATGGAGGAAGAATCTTTCTTTCCAACTCTCTATAAGTTTTAGCCATTTTCTTAATCTCAGCTTCTCTTGTTGCTGGATCTTTGTACATAGTCAAAACTCTTTTGATCAATTCTTTATCTGCGATATCAGAAGAATCTAACAATGCAGCGAATCCATCCCAGTCTTCACCTTTTGGCTGTGGGTTATAAACTTCTCCTTGAAGTTTTTCGTTTTTCGCTTTTTTCGCGATTTTAATAGAAGCTTCTTTACCAGAAGTAGCTCTGTTTCCAGCAAGATCATTGTTCTTAGCAACTTCACCTTCAGGAGAAGCATAAGAAATCAAATCAACTCTTTTTGGTTCTACTTTAACATTTGTTTGAGCGTCTTCCATGAAAGCCTGAAGATCTTTGATGTCTTGATCTCTGTATTCTCCAGATCTAACGTTGAATTTCGCTTTAGCATAATTAATTTGAGCCTTAGTCACTTCTTCAGTAACTCTTTGGAATGCATCATTTCCAAGTAATGGCTTGTCATCAGGTTGTACCCAGAAAGGTGTTACGATTGTTCCGTCAGCAATTTTTGTTTCAGGAACTTCGATTTCTTTTTTCTTCTTTCTAGCAGTTCCACTGATGTTCAAATCTGCATTTTCCATTGATGGATCGTAAGGTACTACATCCTCGTAGCTAATCTTTTTTCCATCTTTAGGCACAACGATTCCGTTACCTTCAGCTTTCTCACCCTGAATGGTAATCATTTTGAATTCTGTGTTTCCTAATTTTGGAGTGATTTCAGCAACAACTTTTTTGTGGATTCCTTTTTTCGGAACCGTAACTGTTACTTTAACTCTTACACTGTCTCCATGCATTTGTACTGGATCATGATCTAATTCGTAATCAAGATCTCCCAGTAGTTTACATCCTGTTACTGACGCACCAATCAGAGCTACAGCAACTAGTCCTTTAAAACTATTCTTTTTCATTTTAAATCTTAGATTTTGTTCTCAAACACTTACACTAATCGAATGCAATAATAACTAATTTTTTTTAGTGACAAAAAAATATATCGATAAGATATGGGTATTGGTCAATTTTAACAAGGGATTAATACGGAGTTCTCAATTTTTTTAATTGTACTTTGCATCGATTCAGAAAGGTAGTTTTTGAATAGGATTTTTTTATCCTCAGGATGACCAATATTTGGTGCAATTTCGAGTAAAGGCATTAAAACAAAATTACGCTCTTGTATATAAGGATGCGGAATCTGGAGAATTTCCGTTTGTAAAATTTCGTTTTCATAGAGAAGAATGTCCAAATCGATGATTCTCGAATGGTACTGACCGTCATTAAAATAAACGCGACCCATGGACTTTTCAATTCCTTGATTCAGTTGGAGTAATTCAAGTGGGGAATGGCTCGTGTGAATCTCTATTACAATATTGTAAAAAGAAGAATCCGATTCAAAACCAAAGGCGTCTGTTTCATATATAGAAGAAATGGTGCGGATATCAGAATAAGCCGAAATGCCTTCAAGTGCTTTTTGCAAATTGGCCCTTTTATCTCCCAGATTTGTTCCTATTCCTATATATGCTCGATACATTGATAATTGTCGACTAACCAGTAAAATACTTTCTAAACCACTTATCCCATTTTCAATTTAAGGGCTGCATTTCTGGCCTAGCTTTGTACAAAACTAAATTAATTGTCATTATGTACACTTTTTGGAAAGGATTTTTATCCTCGATGTTAGGAATGTTCGTTGTTTCCATTTTATCCATGGTTATTTTCTTTTGGATATTTTTTAGCGTTGTGGATAATATGTTTGAATCAAAACCTTTTAAAGTAAAGGAGAATACGGTTCTTCATTTAAAATTAGATCAACCCTTGAGCGATATGACGAAAAGTCCGGGTTTCCCTTTTGGAGGGATGTCTGACATGGGTGTTGGCCTAATCGATATGATGGATGGTATTGATCAAGCAAAAGAGGATGACAATATCAAAGGAATCTTTCTTGACCTTACGGATGTGAACGCTGGAATGGCAAGTATTGGTGAGTTAAGAGAAGCCTTGAATGATTTTAAAGAATCAGGGAAGTGGATTGTCGCTTATGGAAGAGGCGAGTATTATTCTGAAAAAGCACTTTACTTGTCATCGGTTGCGGATGAGATCTATTTATTCCCGACTTTGGTGATGGAATGGAATGGGATCGGAGTTGAACGCATGTTCTTTAAAGGAACTTTGGATAAACTAGGAGTGAAAGTGCAGATTATCCGAGGTTCTAATAATGATTTTAAATCAGCCGTAGAGCCCTTTTTCCTATCAGAGATGAGTGATAGCGCTCGTCATCAAACGCAAGTGATGATTGATCAAATGTGGGGAACTATGGTACAAACTGTTAGTGGCGACCGTGATATTCCTGCTGATTCCCTGAATAAATATGCGGATGATCTTTCGATTCGCACAGCGCAAGATGCTGCAGATTTAGGATTTGTTGATGCCTTAAAATATCCTGACGAGGTATTTGCAATCATGCAAGAAAAAGTTGGGGTTGAAGACCTTAAAGATTTAAACTTTCTTGATGTCAATGAATATGTTCTTGAAACCTTAATAAAAGAGGCTGATGAAGCGGATGACCCAAGTGGAGATCGAATTGCTATTGTGATGGCCGAAGGAGGCGTGACAACGGGGGAAGGAAAAGAAGTGCACTCGACAACAGTTGCCAGAAACTTGAGAAAAGCCAGACTAGACGATGATGTTAAAGGGATTTTATTCAGAGTAAACTCTCCTGGTGGTTCAGCTCTTGCTTCTGATATTATTTGGAGAGAGGTGATTTTGGCTAAAAAAGTGAAGCCAGTTTATATCTCAATGGGTAATGTAGCGGCATC
Organism: Bacteroidia bacterium; assembly: GCA_030427935.1. GTDB lineage: Bacteria > Bacteroidota > Bacteroidia > Flavobacteriales_D > Crocinitomicaceae > JAGQYP01. The sequence goes on from JAUICI010000209.1 coordinate 4,132, forward strand.
TGGGGGTTATTATGTTTCATGCGGGGCAGATAAGATTTACTGTTCAGAAGGGACAATTACCGGTTCTATTGGAGTCTTTGGCATGATTCCTTACACGGGAAAAATGTTGGAGGATAATTTGGGAGTTACAACTGATTATGTGACTACGCATAAGCACAGTGTCTTGAGTACCAATAAAAAATTAACTGAAGAAGAGATTACTATTGTTCAATCAGAAGTAGACCGAATTTATGATGAGTTTATTTCTAAAGTAGCTGAAGGAAGAGAAGGATTGAATAAAGAGCGTGTAAATGAAATTGGAAGAGGTCGTGTTTGGGCAGGAACGGATGCCATGCGAATTGGATTGGTTGATGAATTAGGTTCCTTTAACAAAGCCAAATCAGATCTATTAGCAAAACTGGAATTGGAATCAGATGCTGTTGAATATTTTCCAAAAAGAAAGTATCCACCACTATTAAAGTTGAAAGCCATGTTCTCTGCTTTAGATGGAGGAGATGAGGATGATGAGAATGAAACTATTCAGGCGAGTGATGATTGGACCAATACAGAACTGTACCGCGTTTATTCAACGCTGATGAATGATTTGAGATCCATTGATCTTCAGCCTGGTGTGAAAGCAAGGTTGCCGTATACGATTGAAATCAGGTAGTTAATTCAATATAATAGCCGGAGTGTTTACGAATGTTGATCGCTCCGATATTTTTGAATAGAAGATATTGACCTTTAATCCCTTGAATTTGATCAATCATATTGGGTTCTTTGTCTAGGTTCAAAGACTTCGCCTTTTTTGGATATTCAATAACTGGGTAATTGAGGTAGGTTACTTCATCATCTTCGGTAAAATATTCAAGAAGGTCGTTTGGTAGGACTTCTTCTAATGCCCATTTTTCTTCAACGAGATCGACATCTTCAAGGTAATCATTGGTGAGCATTTTCC
>JAUICI010000210.1 GCA_030427935.1 Bacteroidia bacterium
TGACTCATAGATTTCTAGTTAAATCCAACCATAGTTTGTTGTCAGGATTTTCAGCTTGGATTTTAACGGGCTCTTTTTTAATGGGATGTTCAAATGCTATTTCTTTTGCCAATAGGTCAATGGAAAGATCTTTATTCGATCTTCGGGCTCCATATTTTACATCTCCTTTGATGGGGTGACCCAAACTGGCTAAATGCGTTCTAATTTGATGATGTCTGCCCGTTTCAATTTCTACTTCAACTAAGGAGTAATTATCTCCTTTGCTTAAAACACGGATGTGACTAACCGCTTCTTTGGCTCCTTTTCTATTTTGATCGACCACATAGGAACGATTGCGATCATTGTTCTTCAACAAATAGTTTCGAAGACTGATTTCATTTTGCTTTAAGTGACCTTCGATGATTGCCCAGTATTTCTTTTGAATTCTTCGCTCCTTGAACGCTTTAGTCATTCTTTCTAGTCCCTTGCTCGTTTTGGCAAATAGTATGACTCCTGAAGTTGGACGATCAATTCGATGAATAACTCCAAGAAACACATTTCCAGGTTTTTCATCTCTTATTTTAATAAATTCTTTTACAATGTCGCCAAGCGGAACATCACCTGTTTTATCACCTTGAGAGATATCTCCAGGCTTTTTTTGGATTGCAATCAAATGATTGTCTTCGTAAAGAATTTTTAAGTTTTCTAAAGTGCTTTTCAAGGCTGAAAATCAATATTGTTCGTGCTGATTTGGGAAGTCTTCGTCTTTTACATCTTTAATGTAATTCTGAAAAGCCCCAAGCATCTCTTCTTGTAAATTGTGGTATTTTCTCAAAAAACGAGGATTGAAATCATTATTGATTCCCAACATGTCATGGGATACCAAAACTTGTCCATCTACTTTTTGCCCAGCTCCAATTCCGATAATAGGAATTTTAACTTCTTCAGCTACTCTTGCCGCTAATTGTGCTGGAATTTTTTCAAGTACGATGGCAAAACAACCAGATTCCTCCAGCATTTTTGCATCAGAGACTAATCGTTCTGCTTCTTCTTCCTCTCGAGCTCTTACAACATAAGTTCCAAATTTATAGATGGATTGAGGTGTAAGCCCCAAATGCCCCATAACTGGAATTCCTGCTGTAAGAATTCTATTGACACTCTCAATAATCTCACTTCCACCTTCCATTTTTACGGCATGCGCCCCTGATTCTTTCATGATTCGAATGGAAGAACTTAAGGCTTCTTTTGAATTCCCTTGATAAGTTCCAAAAGGAAGATCTACAACCACCAATGCACGTTCAACTCCTCTTACTACCGATGATGCATGGTAAATCATTTGATCCAAGGTGATCGGAAGTGTCGTTTCATGTCCCGCCATCACGTTTGAGGCTGAATCTCCGACAAGAATGACATCAATACCTGCTTTATCTAATATTTTCGCCATCGTGAAATCATACCCTGTAAGCATGGAAATTTTCTCACCTTTTAGCTTCATTTCCTGTAGAATATGAGTTGTGATTTTCTTTAAATCGGGGTTGTATACAGACATTTAAAATATTTTTATGCGAAATTAGAGCTTTGGATCAATATGAACAAATTCTAATATACCTTTAAGTTGATTCCAAGTCCAGCTTGGGCATGCCAACCCATCATTGCGGTTTTCGGACTATTGGATAGAATATTGGGGTTTCGCCACCTTTTATTCGTGACATCAAACAAATATCCTCCTCTCAGACTTAAGGAAAAGATTTTGATATTGAATTTCAACTCTCCTTTTATATCAATTAAAAAACTAGGGTTTTTATGGATGGTGTAGTTTGTGTTGTTCTCGGAAAATAGGTTTTGTGAATTGGGATCTGGAATGATTCTTTGTTCTTTTAGACTGAAGTTGCCACCGCCTATCCCAATACTTGGGTTAAAAGAAAACCACGAGGTGTTCAGTATAGATGTTCCGATATTTACCAAAATTCTGTAATTAGTCAATTTTAAAGCGACACTATCATTATTAACGCGCTGTGATAAGCCAATTCCGAACTCCATTCCATAATAGATGCCATAAGGCGAAAAAACGCTGAATATTCCTCCAATTGTTGGAATGGAAGAATTGAAACTACTCATACCCTGATTGTTAATGAAAGTGTTGAGCTCGGATAAATTAAAAAATGAAACACCCATGTCTACTTCTGCACTAAACCTCAATGAAGGAATCTTTTTCTTTTGACTTTCAGAGCGATAAGGGTCTTTTGGGATTTGGTCTTTTGTAAGTCTTAAACTATTGACTAAGATAAATCCCGTTTTTTCATTGAATTCATTGGATATTTTAATCTTTTCTTCAAGCTTGACGATGTAAACGGCTTCATCAAGTCCCCAGAAATTTTCCATGTTCTTCTCTACAAACTTTTTGTCTTTCAAAAATAGATTTCGAACATAAAAAATTGGGATAATCATGACTTTGTCAGGGCCTTTTGCTTCCCCAATTTTGCAGATCATGGACTTCATGGCATAGGAATAGCATTGAGCAGAGGAATTGTCTGTTCGAATATGACACCGACCGAATTGCCCATAAAATTTTGAATCAGGAAATTCCTTTTCTAAACTCTGTAAGGCAGCGTACATGTATTGCTCCCTAAAAATAGTTTCTTGTAGCGTTCTTTGATCTCTTAAATTGTACCAAACTTTACCTGCTTTAAGTCCATCTACGACTCCATTGAATTCTTCAAATTCATCGCCTAAATATTTTTTATACCGGTTTTTTAATCTCTCATAATCCCGAATCCATAGATCGAAAGATTGAAAGATTTCGATTTCAGACATCCGGTAAGGATCATCTGAATAAAAATCTGAATTCGAATATTCATCAGCTACGGAATATATGGCTCTTAAAGTTTCGATAGAGACACTCAAGGAGTCATTGTCTGGATATTTATCTGGAAGCATGAAATTTAGAGCAGCGATTGAGATCTGAGGAAATCGTTCCAAATCAATACCGTGACAGGTGATCTGATTATCCTGATGTTCCTTATTGAAATGATAGAGATCATCATACAGAGATAGGTTTTCAGTTGAAAAAAACTTTTTTAACTCCTCGAAATAAAGGCTGTCCCCCGTTTGAATATATTTATTAATCAACCATCCTGTTCCAGAACCAAATTCGAGCAGAATTTTATTCATGCCAACTTTCCGGTGTAGGTATTTTGCAAATTTGAATTGAATCAAATAATTACTCTTTTGATAGATATGGTTTTCTCCAGTAAAAAAGTACCTTTTAGAATCTAATTTGCTTCCTAGGATGTCGAAAGCTGAGTTTTCATCTTTGTCATTGATCAAAATATCTTTATGCTCTTGACTAATTAAGAGCGACCAAAAGCTTAAAAAACCAATAAATGCAACGATTCTAAACATTTCGTGAAAATACGAAACTATTTTAACTTCTTCTGAATAAGATCCATAACGAATTCTAACTGTTCTTCTCTTGTCATGTTAGAATTATCAACTAATACAGCGTCTTTAACCTGAATAAGAGGGGATTCTTTTCTACTGGAGTCTTCTTTATCCCTTTGAATCACATTTTCCAATATGGCTTCATATTCTACAGATTCTCCTTTTTGGACAAGTTCATCGTATCTTCTTTTTGCCCTAATTTCGGGACTAGCAGTCATGAATAGTTTTAATTCTGCCTCTGGAAATACCACCGATCCAATGTCTCTTCCATCCATGACCACACCGCCCATTTTGCCAATTTCTTGTTGCTGGGAAACTAGTTTTTTTCTTAAAGCGGCAATTTTACTATAATGTGATACTTGATTTGAAACTTCCAACCTTCGAATTTCCTCTTCAACATTTTCTCCGTTCAAATGCACGACAGGTAGGGGATATCCAGATACTGTTTTGAATTCAATTGCTAAATCATTTAATTCCTGAGGAAGGTTTTCTGAATCGGGACGAATTCCTTTTCGAATAAAATAAAGAGTTGCGGCACGATACATGGCTCCAGTATCGACATATATATAATCTAATTTCTTTGCGATTTCTTTGGCAATGGTGCTTTTACCACAGGAAGAATGTCCATCAATAGCGATTCTAATCTTCTTCACTCTTCTTCTTTTTTTTCGTCTTTTTCTTTTTCTCAGATTTTTGAGGTATTTCGCCTCGTTTTTTCCAATCATTGATGTTGGTAGAAATTGAGAAAACATTGTTTAGGCCTCTTCCATCATAAAAGGCTAGCCCATAACTAAATCGGAACATTTTGATACTGAAGCCACCACCAAATGATAGTCCAGCCGCACCTGGTTTGTCCAAGATTTTCATTTGCTGTCTTCTATGGTAATTGAAGCCCAAACGAATGAAAATGGTTTTGGAAATGATCGCCTCCAACGAAAAGCTCATGTGCTGAAGTAATTCTTCACCAAAACCTGGCTTTTCTGTCGGGATAACTTGTCCCGTAATGGGATCGATGGTTGTCGAATTTGGATCCTGATAGGCTAAATTCCAGTTTTGTAAATTGTGAAATGAGATTCCCAGTCTAAAAGGAGCTTTATGAAATTTATAAGCCAATCCAAGCATAATATTAACTGGCAAAGGCTCTTGGTTTTTTTGAGTAAATGATTTAAACTGAAATCCTAAATTTTTAAACATCAAGCTCATGGTGATGTTGGACTTTTCATGTCGAAAAGTACCTGCTAGATCAACCGACATGCCAAAAGCAGTATAAGTATCATAAGCAGATGTCAATAAATTCAAATTGGCACCAATGCTGAAATATTGATTAATCACTCGACCATATCCAGCAGAAATTATAAAGTCGGATGCTGTAAAGGTTCCTTGTTTGACCCCAGATTCATCTGTTCGTGTGAATTCTCCATAAGTGAGGTAACGAAAATTGAATGAAAAGACTCCTATTGAATCAAATTCATGACTATATCCAGCCTGACCATAAGCAATTCCAGAAGGTAAAAATCCTTGATTGAAGATTATATGACCACTCATGTCAGAATTTAAATTTGCCGGATTAGAAATCCCCATATTCAAATCATTATCACGAA
>JAUICI010000211.1 GCA_030427935.1 Bacteroidia bacterium
GATGGCTGTAGTTGTTTTTCCAACTCCTCCTTTTTGATTCGCAACTGCTATGATTTTTCCCATTCGAGTGTAATTAAATGAATCGATAAAGATAATTCTTTTATAGCGAATTTTATTCCTGCTTTAGGAATAGTTACTAACAAAATTTTTGTTGATTGTATGTGCAAAAAAAAATCCCGGAAAACCGGGATTTAAAATTGTATATGATGCTTGAATTAAGCTAAATCTTCAAATTTTACGTCTGTTAAAACAGATTCTTTGTGTTCTTGGTAAGCCGGGCTTGCTTCTTCTGAACTAAATTCTCCATTCTCTCTGAGGTCTTTAATTACGTCCAAAGTGTGTTGTAATCCATCAACGAATTTGTCGAAATCTTCTTTGTAAAGAAATACCTTGTGTTTTTCGTAGAAGGATTTTCCACTGTCATTGGATTTTTTCTTGCTTTCGGTGATGGTTAGATATAAATCGTTTCCTCTTGTTGACTTCACATCGAAAAAATAAGTTCGTTTTCCGGCTCTAATCGCTTTTGAGTAAACTTCATCATTTCTCACGGGTGTCTTTACATCTTCCATTTATCCAATATTTTAAAGTTTTCGCTTCAAACAAATATAGAATAATTTGTGAGATATCAAGGATAAACCAATGTTATTTTTAGATGAATTCTAAATTTTGGAGGTTAAAATGAAAATAAAGAAAAAAGGGTAGGGGACTTATCTTTGGTAAATAATAGACTGATTATTCTTATTATTTAGATATTTCGCCTTTTTGTATTTAAGGTTACGGTCTTTATTCTTCTTATTCTTCTTGTTTTGTTTTTCAACATCGTCCGGGGTTACAGCCGTATGTGTTCCAGTAGCACCATTATTTGTAGGATCTACCCATTTGTTTTTCAATGTCACAAACTTGTCGTCACCAACTCTAACCTTTAAGTTTTTGTCTTGTGGCTTATTTACCGCAACTACATCTTGCTCCAGAACCCATTTTCCGTTTTGGAATCTTAGTCCATCATAAGAAAAACAAGGTACATAAAACTCGTACATCCCTTCAAGATTTGGGTTTTCAGGAACCAAATGGTCCATTACAATCATGTTTCTCTTTGGATCGTGATTTAAAGAGATGATTGTTTTCTCCGAATGTTCAAGGAAATATCTTTTCAATAAACCTTCGTTTGTTTGGATGATTGGAACACCTAGTTTCACTTTTCTACCAGAAAAGATCATACCTTCTACGAATTTGATATTGGACTTATCATTATTTCCATCATAAGCCAACATGGTATAAATCGTTTTCGCTCCTTTCTTAACAGGAAGTATTTTGTAGTATAAACATCCGAACCAATTTGTATTGGTCAATGTTTTTTGTGTGTGTTGCTCAAATATATTGGCTGACTTATCCGTGAACTCAATTACTTCAGAATCACCGTTTGGTTTTTTCTTTACTAGGAAGCAATAGTATTTGTGAGAAAGATCGCTTAATTCAATATTCCAGTTAATGATTCTGAATTTACCATCTGGAGATTTAATCGTGGAGACTGTATTTAGTTTACTAAAGTTGTAATCCACAGCACCAGCTTGGTCAAGGTTTTTTCTTAAATAGTCAGAGATTTGACCTGAGAAATACTCTTTTTCCTTATCGTCTTTTTCTTTTCTAAGCTCTTTAAACTTCTTCGCAAGTTCTTTTTCCATCTCTGGTAAACTCACAGAATTCTGTCCAAATGCTCCGATCAAAAAAGTCGAAAATAATATGGTAATTGTTCTTTTCACTACACCTTGTAACGCAATCGAAGAGATTTTGTTACTAAAAAGTTTAATCAACAAATATAATTAACCTAACGTTAAATGCAAAATACATGAAAATCAAGTTGTAATAGTAATCAGGAATTAAAGGTGCATGAAGTCCTTTTTCTTCAGAAGATCATCTTCAGATTCCACATGATCTTCGTCTGGAATACAACAGTCAACTGGGCAAACTGCCGCACACTGAGGCTCTTCATGGAAACCAACACATTCGGTACACTTGTCTGTAACGATGAAATAGACATCCATATCAACTGGTTCGTTTTCATCATCAGCATCCATTTCAGAACCGCTTGGCGTATTGATCATCCCAGTAAGAGACGTTCCATCAGAAAATCTCCATTCTGCTCCACCTTCATAAATAGCGTTGTTCGGACATTCGGGTTCACAAGCCCCGCAATTGATACATTCGTCTGTGATTTTAATTGCCATTATATGTATTCTTTTATTTTTGCAAATATACGCAAAAGGGTATGAAAAGTTCGGAAAAACTAGTTGTTGATCTATCAATTTTAGGGAAAGCTGTTAAGTATTTATCAGGCGAGTCGGATGAGTTTCCGAAGGAGTTTACTGAAACAGAGTTAAGTAAGGCACAAGAACTTGTTGAGCAAGTCCATGTTTTTAACTCTTGGTTCACCCCGGAAATGGTGAAAAAGTCCTTGTCTGGAATAGGATATTTATTAAATGAATCTGAATTGATCAAATGGCAGAATTCTTATTCGTTTCAAGAGGATCCTGAAAAGAAAGTGGCGATAATCATGGCGAGTAATGTGCCTTTGGTTGGGTTTCATGATTTGTTGTCTGTATTGGTTTCAGGAAACAAGGCGCTTGTTAAGATGTCTAAGGATGATGACAGATTGCTTCCGGCACTAATGGATTTATTTTTTCATTTAGATCCTTCGTATAAAAATCGAATCGAATTTGCCCAAGGGGAGTTGAAGGAATTTGATGCAGTGATTGCCACGGGGTCGGATAATACTTCCAGGTATTTTAAGGAATATTTCTCTTCTTATCCCAATATCATTAGAAAGAATAGAACTTCTGTAGCTGTTTTAGATTCCTCAATTTCGGATGAAGAAATTAAGTTGTTTGCTGATGATATTTTCGATTATTTCGGATTGGGTTGTAGAAATGTAGGGAAATGTTTCATACCAAAGGGATTCGATTTAGATCGTTTGTTTCAGGCGATTTACCATAAAAGTGATGTTATTAATCACAATAAGTACGCGAATAACTATGATTACAATCGCGCAATCCATTTGATGAACCAAGAAGAAATGTTGGATAATGGATTTATTTTACTGAAAAAATCAGAAGATCTCTTTTCGCCTTTGGGTATGTTGTTCTATCAAGAATATGAGGATCTAAAAGAGGTAGAGGATTATATTGATCAGCATAAAGAAAAGATTCAGATAGTAATAGGGAAGAAAGGTATTCCTTTTGGGCAAGGGCAAAAACCCGGTCTGTTTGATTATGCAGATGATGTGGATGTCATGAAATTCTTGGAGCAACTCAGTTGATTCTCCTCATTTTCAGGCTTCTATTTTTCTATTCAAAATCAACTGTTAATTTCTATTTGAAGATTTTTGATTCCAATAGGGAGGGATTTCTTAATTTCAACTTTCCATGTTAGAAGATTCATACAGACATAAAGGTTTAAGGAAAAAGTTAATCGAAGAATTAGCTGAAAAAGGAATTACCGATAAGGCGGTTTTGGAAGCCATGAATAAAATTCCACGACATGCATTTTTAGACCCTGCATTTACTGAGCAAGCATATCAGGACATTGCTTTTCGTATTGGTGCGGGTCAAACGATTTCTCAACCTTATACCGTGGCTTTTCAGACTCAGGAATTACGCGTGAAGAAAGGCGATCGAATTCTGGAAATTGGAACAGGATCGGGTTATCAGGCTTCTGTTTTACTTGCAATGGGGGCAAAACTAGTTAGTATTGAAAGGCAAAGAGAGTTATTCTTAAAAGCTAAGATCATCATAGATGAATTGGGTTATAATGCCAAATTGATTTACGGGGATGGCTTTAAAGGAAATGAAATGTATGCGCCTTATGATAAAGTTATTGTAACCTGTGGCGCACCTTTTGTTCCGGAGAAACTCGTTGAACAATTGAAGCCAGGAGGAAGAATGATTATTCCGGTAGGTGAAGGTGATGTTCAACAAATGATATTGATTACAAAAGATGCAGAGGGCAATGTAAAGGAAGAACTGAAAGGAGATTTTAGATTCGTTCCGATGTTAAAGGATAAGGCAAAATGATCCAATCAGTCACCCCAATTTTATACGCCAATCGATTAAAAGAAACCCGAAAAGTACTCCTGTCTGAAGATCAAAAACTCTATTACGAATTAGGTTTAGATAATCAATTTTACAAGGCTGTTTATGCCTTTATTTTGGCCAAACATTTTGGAGTGGATTGTCCAGAGATTTGTAAGATTCAAAAAGACGACATAACGGTTTATTGTCAGCAAACATTTTCCAACTGGGAAGAGTTTGACTTTAGCTTAAAGTTTAGGTTTAATAAATCTAAAGAAGTCTCTAATTTACAAAAGCCTATCCGATTGATTCGTTTAGCTTTATTTGATGAGCAATTCATGGTGAAACGGAAGAAAAATAAAGGTTATGATTTGGCCTTGGTGAATGAAGATAAACCCCGAATTCTCTCGAAGGATTTTAACCAAATATTGAGTTCTGATTTTGATAAAACGGATCCCATATATAAGTCTGTTTTGTTTAAAAATATCCTTCAGCATTTTAGTTTAGAAGAGATCATTCAAGAAGTAGATGATTATTTTAGTTTACAAGATGAATTGATTGAAGAAAAAATACTTTTATTGTCGGCCTACTTGAAAGAATCGAAATACAAATATGAAGTTGCTTACTGGCTCGAAGAATTAGCCCGAACGATGAGTACATTCAAGTTGGCAGGTACAAACCAACGGTCTCTTCAGCAGACAGACGATTTGGTTTGTCATTATCTGCAAGAGCGAAAATCCCATTTCCGTGTATTGCTGGGACAATATGGTTGGATTGTCGCTTTCAAGGTAATCATTACTGGTAGTTTGTTGCTTTTGGGTAGTTATCTGGTTATTGAAAACCGAATCAATATCGGGCAGTTTGTCGCAGCGGAAATCATCATTATTTTGGTGATCAACTCTGTA
>JAUICI010000212.1 GCA_030427935.1 Bacteroidia bacterium
AACGTAATGATTGTAATTATTGGGATACACAAAAAACTGGTCGTTTTTAGCGAACACATACTCAGAACTTAAAGCATGTTGAGGAAGTTTACCTTCTGTCGGTTCCTTGATACGGAAGACTTCTTTTTCGTTGTAGCTTAAACCACGACCTACCTTATATCTTAAATTGGTATTTGTATTTCGATCTCCCACAATTTTAACCGGCTCACTTACTTTAACTGTACCATGATCCGTTGTGATTATCATTTTATAACCTTTCTCTGCAATTTTAATCATGATTTCTTTCAGTGGAGAGTGCTCAAACCAAGACCTAGTTAATGATCTGTATGCTGCTTCATCATCAGCTAATTCCTTGATCACTTCCATTTCTGTTCGAGCATGAGAAAGCATGTCAACAAAATTGTAAACCACAACATTCAGGTGATAGTTCTCTAATTGGCTAAAATTGTCCACCAATTTTTTTCCTGAATTCAGGTTGGTGATTTTGTGATAGGAGGATTTGTAGGATTTGTTATTTCGATCAAGATTGGCTTTTAAAAATTCTTCTTCATGCATGTTTTTACCACCTTCCTGATCTTCATTAAGCCAAATATCTCTATGTTTTTTCTCCATCTCAGAAGGCATGAGTCCAGAAAACAAGGCATTCCTTGCATAATGCGTTGCGGTTGGTAATATAGAGTAAAAACATTCTTCAGAATCAATATTAAAATAAGGTGAAATCAATGGTTTTAAGATTTTCCATTGGTCTTGTCTTAAGTTGTCAATCACAATTAAAAACAAAGGACTTTCATCTGCAATAGGGAAGACTTTGTTTTTTAATATCGAATTAGAAAGGGGAGGAGCATTATCTGCAATTTCATTTGTCCATTCCAAATAATTGTCTTCAACAAAACGAGAAAACTGTGAATTTGCTTCTGTTTTCTGCATTTGCAATATTTCTTGCATGCCGGAATCACCAGATCTTTCAAGTTCAAGTTCCCAGTAAATGATTTTTTGGTATACTTCCACCCATTCATCCCACTCCAATCTATCATTAATACGCATTCCAAGTTCTCTAAATTCTCTTTGATAATTGGAAGAGGTCTTTTCGCTGATCAGTTTTTTATCATCCAAATTCTTCTTTAAGCTTAATAGAATTTGATTAGGATTAACAGGTTTGATCAAATAATCCGAAATCTTGCCACCAATTGCATCTTCCATGATATGCTCTTCTTCACTTTTAGTGATCATGATAACAGGGATGAGGTTATCAATCGTTTTAATTTTATTTAAAGTTTCAAGTCCCGTTAAACCAGGCATGTTTTCATCGAGGAATATGATGTCAAATTTTTCATTTTCTACTTTCTCAACAGCATCTGCTCCGTTCGTTACGGTCGTCACATTATAGCCCTTTTGTTCAAGGAAAATAATATGAGGTTTCAAAAGTTCGATCTCATCGTCTGCCCACAGGATATTTACGCTCATTCTATTATTAATTTCTTAGATTTGGATTTTAATATTTTGCATTAACTATGTCAAAGGTAAGTAACAAAAAGAAGATTATAAACGACCCAATTTACGGCTTTATTACATTTCCGGATGAATTTATCTATGACATCATTCAACACCCTTATTTTCAAAGATTAAGACGGATTAAACAATTGGCTTTAACCTACTATGTTTACCCGGGTGCACATCATACCAGATTTCATCATGCGGTAGGAGCCATGAATTTGATGTCGAAGTCTTTGGACATCATTGAGAAAAAAGGAGTAGAACTTTCAAAAGAAGAGAAACTCGGGGCGATTTTAGCAATTTTATTACATGATATTGGGCATGGTCCATTTTCCCATACGCTTGAACATACGATTGTAAAAGGTATTTCACATGAAGATTTGTCTTTGATGTTCATGAAAAAATTAAACGAAGAGTTTGACGGAAAACTGGATCTTTGTATTGAAATTTTCACCAATAGCCATCCAAAGAAGTTTTTACATCAATTAGTGTCCTCTCAATTAGATATGGATCGTTTAGATTATCTAAAAAGAGATAGTTTTTACACTGGAGTATCGGAAGGAGTGATTGGTTCTGAGCGAATTATCAAAATGCTCAATGTGAAAGACGGGGAGTTGGTTGTTGAGGAAAAGGGAATTTATTCCATCGAGAACTTTATTGTGGCAAGACGAATCATGTATTGGCAAGTTTATCTCCATAAAACTGTTCTTTCTGCTGAGATATTGCTCGAAAAAATCCTTGAACGTGCCCGGTATTTGGTTCAAAATGGAAAAGAACTTTTTGCATCTCCTTGTCTCCATTTTTTTCTTTCAAACAAGATCACAATGGATCATTTCCAAAACCAGGAAAGCACCTTAGATATTTTCGCTCAATTAGATGATTACGATGTTTTGGGAGCAATTAAAGTTTGGATGGATGAAGACGACAAGACTTTGAGTATTTTGTCCACAATGCTCATTAACCGAAATCTTCCTAAAGTTGAAATTTCCAACACTCCGGTTACAGAAGAGCGGATAAAAGAATTGATGCATGAAGCACAAGAAAAATATGGAATTCAAGAGGAGGATTCGAAGTATTTTGTTTACACCGACGACTTGGTAAACAATGCCTATGATTTAAATTCAGGATCCATAAATATTCTCATGAAAGATGGTTCAAAAGTAGATTTGGTAGCAGCATCGGACAATTTTACATTGAGTACCTTTTCTTTTCCTGTACAGAAGTATTTATTGAGTTATGTTCGATAGATATGTTTTACTGAAGTTTCATTGTTAATAAAAAGGAAATTTAACATTAACATAACGAACGAATTTTTATATTTTTGACCGATGGAATTTTCAGCTGAACAAATTGCAGGGATGCTACAAGGAGAAGTTGTTGGTAACTCTCAGCAGATAGTAAATGACCTGTCTAAGATAGAAGAAGGAAAGCCGGGAACGCTTTCTTTTCTTGCAAATCCGAAATACGAAGAGCATATTTATAATACGAAAGCCTCAATTGTCATTGTAGGCAAAGATTTTGAGGCGAAAGATAGTTTACCCAATGATTTAACGCTTGTTAAAGTAGAAGATGCTTATGCTTGTTTCGCCAAGCTTTTAGAAGCTTACAATGAAATGAGAGAGAAAAAGCCTCAAATTGAGGAACCCGTTAAAATCGCTCCGACCGCACAAGTAGGAGATGATGTTTATATCGGGAGTTTTACTTATATCGGAGAAGGTTCTACTATAGGAAATAATGTGAAAATTTATCCTGGATGTTATATTGGGGATAATTGTACTATTGATGAAGGAACCATTGTATTTGCTGGTGTAAAGATCTATCAGGACACTCAAATTGGAAAAGATTGTAGAATTCATAGTGGATGTGTTATTGGAGCAGATGGCTTTGGATTCACCCCTAATTCGGAAAACAATTACCAAAGAGTTCCTCAAATCGGTAAGGTCGTAATCGAAGACCATGTTGATTTAGGAGCAAATGTCACAGTAGATAGAGCAACTTTAGGGAATACTTATATCCGAAGAGGAGTTAAGCTCGATAATATGGTTCATATTGCACACAATTGTGATATTGGGGAAAACACCGTCATGGCTGCACAATGTGGAATCGCTGGATCAACGAAAGTTGGTAGAGATGTGATGATGGGTGGACAAGTTGGTGTTAATGGCCATATTGAGATCGCGGACAAAACAATGGTTGCTGCAAAAGCGGCGATTGCGAATAGTGTTAAAGATAGAGCCATACTGATTGGTCAACCAGCAATACCTGCCGGAGAATTTAAAAAATCAATCGCTTTATTCAGGAAATTACCTGATTTAGCAAAACGAATAGGTGAATTAGAAAAAAATCAAGATAAGTAATGTCAGATAAGCAGTGCACGGTAAAAGATGAAGTAAAAATTTCCGGTATTGGATTGCATACTGGAGAAGTATCGAATTTAATCATATGTCCGGCGCCGGATAATCATGGTTATGTGTTCCAAAGAATTGATATGGAGGGAGAACCAAAAATCCCTGCTGATTGCGATTTGGTTACAACCACAGAAAGAGGAACTACAATTGAGAAAAACGGTGCTAGTGTAAATACTATCGAGCATCTATTGGCAGCTATTTATAGTTTGGAGATCGATAATGTTTTGATCAAAATTGATGGACCTGAGGTTCCGATTTTAGATGGAAGTTCAAGATTGATTATCGATGCAATTGAAAAAGTAGGTATTCAAGAGCAAACGAAGGACAAGAATTACTTTGTTCTTGATGAGAACGTCCCATGGGAAGATTTGGATAAAGGAGTTGAGTTTCTGGCTATTCCGGATGAGAATTACAGGTTAACTGTAATGGTGGATTATCGTTCACCTGTATTAGGGACTCAACATGCTACCATGTACAAATTGGAAGATTTCAAAGAAGAGATTTCCACATGTAGAACTTTTTGCTTTCTGAAAGAGCTTGAATATTTAGCCGACAATAACCTGATTAAAGGAGGAGATTTGGATAATGCAATTGTTCTAGTTGAAAGAGAAAATGTTTCGAAAGAAGAGTTGCAGAATCTAGCTAAAAAATTAGGAAAAGAAGACTTACAGGTAGAATTTCGAGGAATTGGGACATTAAATTCTTCCGAATTGAAATTTGAGAATGAGCCAGCAAGACATAAATTGTTGGACATTGTTGGAGATCTTGCTTTAGTGGGAAGACCAATCAAGGCACATATTCTTGCGGCAAGACCTGGACACGCAGGGAATGTAGGATTTGCTAAAGTATTAAAAGAGCAAATCAAGAAGCAGGAAAATGCGGGCAGAAAGTTTGATCTTACAAAGACGGTTAAAGATATTAATGACATTGAAGGGATTCTTCCTCACCGTTATCCATTTTTACTCGTAGATAGAATTATACATTTGGATGAAACAAGTGTTCAAGGGATTAAAAATGTAACAATGAATGAGCCATTTTTCCAAGGACATTTC
>JAUICI010000213.1 GCA_030427935.1 Bacteroidia bacterium
GAGAAAGTAAGGCCAAATCGATCACCTGCTTTGCCAATTTATTTTTCTTCTTCTCTGTTTTCGTATCCTTAATCATCGAGATCAAAGGATGATTCGAGTTCACTGTTAAATTGTAAGTTTCTGGAAATGCTCCAAACATACCAGCTTGCCCACCCAGCTTTTGCTGCTCTTGCATCCTTCTCACAAATTCTGATTGCGTCACAAGAATCGGAGCATCCGACTCGCTTAAGCTTTCAAACTGAACAAGGAACTTATCTTTTTGCACATTTTCTTCAAATACTGGCTTCAATGCTTCTTCTTCCTCTTTCGACAATTTCGATGGAATCTCCTCTCCCTTGTCGATAATCTTCTCAATAGATTCCGAATCTATTCTTGCAAAGGAAACATTTTCCAGTTTGGATTCTAATTGGGAAATCCAATGCGGAGTAAGCGGACTATTCAAAATCAAAACATCATAACCTCTTTCTTTTGCTTTTTCAATGAACGTATGATGCTCTACCTCATTTGGAGTATAAAGGATAACTGTTTTATCGTCTTTATTGGTTTGATTTGCCTTAATAGACTCAACATAGTCAGCTATTGCACTGTACTTGCCGTCCACATTTTTTAATAAAGCAAACTTCTCTGCTTTTTCATAAAACTTCTCATCTGAAAGCATTCCATACTCCACGAAGATCTTTAAATCATCCCATTTCTTTTCAAAATCCTCTTGATCATTCTTATACATTCCATTGAGCTTATCTGCTACTTTTTTGGTTATATAAGAAGAGATCTTTTTCACATTTGAATCTGACTGCAAATACGATCTCGAAACATTCAAAGGAATATCTGGTGAATCAATTACACCATGCAATAAGGTTAAGAAATCAGGGACAATCTCTTCAACAGAATCCGTAATAAATACTTGATTCGAGAACAATTGAATCTTATTCTTCTGAACTTCAACATTCTCCTTTAATTTAGGGAAATAAAGAATTCCTGTCAGGTTAAAAGGATAATCTACATTCAAATGAATATGGAATAAAGGCTGATCAAATGACATCGGATACAATTCTCTATAAAAGGAATCGTAATCTTCTTGTTTTAAGTCTGCAGGTGCCTTTGTCCATGCAGGTGATGTATTGTTGATGATATTATCAACCTTCTTTTCAATCTTTTTTGGATTATCATTCTCATCCTTTTCTCCAGAAGGGTCGTCTTCCCACGTCGATCGCTCTCCAAACTTGATTTCTACAGGCAAGAATTTGCAGTATTTATCGAGAATTCCCTGAATTCGAGCATTATCTAGAAACTCTTTCGAATCTTCTGAAATAAAAAGAACTATTTCAGTTCCTCTATCTGTCTTCTCAATCTCAGTAATTTCATAACTCGGATCTCCATTACTTTCCCACTGAACTGCCTGAGCTCCTTCTTGATGTGAAAGTGTTCGGATTTGGACTTTATCAGAAACCATGAAAGAAGAATAAAATCCGAGTCCAAAATGACCAATGATTTGATCTGCCCCTTCTTTTCCTTTATATTTCTGAACAAACTCCTCTGCTCCCGAAAAAGCAATCTGATTGATATATTTTTCAATTTCCTGTTCAGTCATCCCAATACCTCTATCCTTTATGGTCAAGGTACCTGCGTCATTATCGATGATAACTTCAACTTTAAGATCTCCAAGTTCTCCTTTAAACTCTCCCGTGGAAGAGAAAAACTTTAGTTTCTGAGTTGCGTCAACAGCATTCGACACCAACTCTCTCAAAAAGATCTCATGATCTGAATACAGAAATTTTTTGATGATCGGAAAGATGTTTTCCGTTTGTACATTGATTGTTCCTTTTGACATAACTTTTCGTTTTTGGCTTTATCAAAGTCAATCTTTGTACCAAAACGAAATATCTGACAATATGTCAAACTATAGGAAAATCTGACCTTTCAGGCCTGACTAAATTTCAGAAAGCGACTATATTTTCAAAATCTTGAACTCAGTTCTTCTGTTTTGCTGATGTGCTTCTTCTTTCGAAGATCTTGTTTTCAATTTTGCAATTTCTGCATCACTAATAATGGTTTTTGTTTCACCATAACCTGCATACTTCAGTCTTCCTTCTTTGATTCCAGCTTTAACCAAATAATCAACTACTGCTTTAGCTCTGTTCTCCGAAAGCTTCTGGTTGTAGCTATCATTACCTCTTGTATCTGTATGACCACCAAGCTCGATTTCTAATGTTGGATTGTCATTCATTAGTTTAATCAAACGATCCAACTCATTTTTTGATTCTGGTCTAAGTGAATATTTATCTAGATCAAAGAAGATATTTCTCAAAACAATCGATTGACCTACTTCCACTTTTTTCAGAGGAATATCTAAGTGATACTGCTTAAATCCAGCTTCTTCTGGAATTGTAAAATTTTCAGAATGGAAAAGGTAACCTTCTTTTTTCACAACAATACCGTAGTTTTTCCCGGCAGGAAGTGAAAGCAAGAATTTACCATCCAATTTGTCCGTTTCCACTTTAATCATGGTTATATCTTCATCATTATCAATCACCTCTACTGTCGAACCTAGAGTCTCCAAGGTTTTGAAATCAAAAACTTTACCTGTTAAAATCGCTAAAGAACTCTCTTTAATCTCCACTTTTGGCTCAATGATTTGCTCCTCAATTGGTTTTGTGATACTTGCTATCAAGTTATCCTCTCCTGTAAGCATAGGCAATTTTTCTGGTCCCAAGAAAGTCACCAAATAAATATCTTGCCCACCTTTAGAATCCGATCTAAAACTTGAGGTATACCCTCTTCTACCATTACCTGCAACCACAATCTGAATATCGTTTCCAGGCGTATTCAATGGCGGTCCTAAATTTACAGGAGTAATCCACTTTCCGTCTTCAAAAACCGTATAAAATAAATCCAATTCACCCATTGTATTGTGTCCGCCCGAAGAAAAATAAAGTGTTTTACCATCTGGATGAATGAACACCCCTCTTTCATCGTATTCAGTGTTAATTGTTGGACCAATGTTTACAGCTGGACCCCAATCTTCCTTTTCTTCATCCCAATCCGAGTAGTAGATATCGTGCATCCCTTTACCTCCTTCTCGGTCAGACACAAAAAACAATCTTTTCCCATCAAAAGAAAGTGCAGCTGAAGGCTCATGCCATTTAGTATTGATATTCTTATTGAGCCTTTCAGGTTTCGACCAGACACCTTCTTCTAAAGCGGAAGTAAAAATATCTCCATGTCCTTTCGAATCATCGATGTAAACAAAAAGTGTTTTTCCATCAGGAGAAAGTCCAATTGTAGCATCATGACCTTTAGAATTAATTTCATCAAGTGAGTTCGTTGGTTTCTCCCATCCACCTTCTTTTGCAGCTGAAAAATAAACATCTTCAAAATGTCTCTTTAATTGATCCTCTTCATCAACCTTTCCTCCCTCTGAATCTGGTCTTCTCGAGGTAAACATGATCGTACTCTCATCTGCAGCAATCACAGGTGCATATTCGTAGTACTTGGTATTGATATCATCTCCAAGGTTATCAATCCAAACCCTTGCCTTTTTCTTTTCAAGCTCGATACCATTATTACATTCTTGAATATGCTTGTTAATCATTTTTCGCATTTCTACCGTATTCTCGCCAGTCACTCTCCCTAATGCTTCATTGTAATATTTCTTGGCACTTTTCCAATCCCATTTCAAATGATAAGCATATCCTAAATAAAACCCCAGGTCAGGCTTCACCAAAGGATCAAGATCATAAGCCGCTTGCATGTAATCTAACATTTTATACTTATCAATCCTTAACATGCAAATTCCCATATTGTAATTGAGTTCTGCATTTTTCGGGTTAAATGCATAGGCAATCTTGTATTGCTCCATCCCTCCCACATAATCTGGCAGAGCCGAATATGGATCCACATATATCAAATCGTTTCCGGCTTCAAAAGCTTTGAGTGCCTCTTTAAATTCTTTCTTTTGATCTTTAAACAAATTCTTATCCCAAGGCACATTTTGAGCACTTAGTACAGTAGAAAAAAGAACAGTAAGTAATAGTATATTTAATTTTTTCATGATTCTAGATTGATTCTATTATTCTGCACAAATTGGACTATTCAAGTATTTCTCAGCTGCTTCAGACCCCAAAACGAAAGCCTTCTCCCAGTCCTGACAAGCCCCCTGAACATCGCGCATCATTTCTTTTGCAATTCCTCTGTTATAATAGGCTTGCATCAAGTTCTCATTTGAACGAATGGCATCATCACAAAACTTAACCGCATCCGACCATTTCTCCCATTTGATGTAAACCGAAGCCTTATTGGATAGAGCCATGGCATAATCCGATTTAAGCTTAAGAGCCGCATCAAAATCTGCTACCGCTTTATCATACTCTCCTAAACCATAGTAGGCATGACCTCTATTGTTTAAGGCCACATAATAATCCGGATTAATTTTAATCGCTTCTGAATACTCTTTTACAGCATCCGCATACTTTTCTTTCCTTCTTAATGCGGTTCCTAGATTGTTGTACGACATCGCCATTTTACCATCAGCAGCGATGGCTTTTCTATAATTTGCAATTGCCTCATCGTATTTTTCCAATCTGAAATAGGCTGAAGCCCTGTCATTATAAGCATAAGCATATTTATCATCCAACTCAATTGCTCGATCAAATTCCTTAATCGCACCCTCCAAATCTTTGGCTGTTAATCTACAAACACCTTTATAATAGTAATATTTAGCTTCCTTATTATTCTTCAAGATGGCGGCTTCAAATCTTTTCTGGGCATCTTCCCATTCTTTAGCATCAAAATGAATTCGACCAATTTCATATTCCGCCATGTCAGTGGTATCGCCTTCTTTAATGAATTGTTCAAAATCTGTAATCAGTTGCTTGGAAAATAAAAGTGAATTTGGTGTAAAATTGTTCAACATTT
>JAUICI010000018.1 GCA_030427935.1 Bacteroidia bacterium
TGTAATTGGTGCCGCTAATTTTGCTTCAGCCATATTAATTGAAGCAGGTCTTTCTTATTTAGATCTAGGAACTCAAGCTCCACAGGCATCCTGGGGTAAAATGATCTCCGATTATAAAAGTTTCATTGATAATCCCGATTTAGCTTATTTGCCAATTCTTCCTGGGATTTGTATCGTTATCATGGTACTTGCGTTCATGTTAGTTGGGAATGGAATTCGAGATGCCATTGATACGAAATCAGGAGAAAACATAACTCCTCCAGCTAGTTAAAAGATCAGTAGATTGATCAAAAATATCAACCCTCCAATTAGAAATAGTAGTAAAGTATAAGGCATGATTTGCTTTGCTTTCAATCGGGTAATTCCTAATAAAGGTAGAGCCCAAAATGGTTGAAGCATATTGGTTAACTGATCACCATACGACAAGGCCATTATCGATTTTTCCAGAGAAATATTGAGAGTCTGACAAGTTTCAATCAAAATAGGTCCTTGCACAGCCCATTGTCCTCCTCCGCTAGGAACAAAAATATTGATCAATCCAGCGCTGAAGAAAGTGAAAATAGGAAAACTATCTCCTGAAGAAATTTCAGCAAAATATTCCGAAGTCATAGCCACCAGACCTGAACTTTTCATGATTCCCATGATTCCAAAATAAAGGGGGAATTGAATTAGAATTCCGGTTGTATCCTTTATAGCTTCCTCGCAAGCATGCAAGAATCTTTTGAAATTTCCATGTAGGATTAAGGCTAAGCCAAATAAGATTAAATTGATGTAATTTGGATTGATCACCTTTAAACTAGGATGATCGGGAATGTAAAAGGCTTTTAAAAGAGCATAGATAATCAAGATAGAGCCAAAACCGATGCTAAAAATAAAAGAGGCATCAATTTTTTCTGCACCAACGGCTTTGTCTTCTTCCCACATTTTGTGTGGTTTCAATTCCATTTCCATTGGTTTTGCTTTCACTTTCTTTCCTATGAAATAAAATGCCAATGGGATGATAATAAGTAAGCAAAGCATAACCGACACATTCATTGCAGAAAATACGGTTTGCTCGAAACCGATGGCATCTGGTATTAAGTCGAGATTGGCACTTGAGCTTTCAGAGATCATGGATTTTAAATTACCCGATTCACTTGCTTTTAAAGGAGCGGACCCTGAAATACCCCCATGCCAAACCATCAGTCCAACATAGGCTGCAGCTCCAATCATGGGGTAGTTTATAGACTGACCATTAGCTGAAAATTTTTCTCCAATTTTTCGTGCTAGAATTGCTCCAAAGATTAAACCAAGACCCCAATTAAACAAGCTTACGATAATCGTTGCAAAGGTGACTACAAAGGCACTGTTAGAAGTATTGGTGCAATAATAAGTTAACCGATCTATCAGAAAAGAAAAAGGTTTGGAGAGGGCTAGTACATGTCCAAGAACCAATAAGAACATCATTTGAAAGGCAAAATACAAGCCACCTGGACCTGTATCCCAAAGCCCGGCTTCCCAGAAACTCAGAAGATCTAAAGAATAATCGAAATGAGATGTTTCAGCAGGGATTGTCGCGAATAGAGCAAAAATAAAGGTCAAGATGGTCAGGATTACTGCAATCGCAAAAGGCGATGGCAATAACATCTGGAAATATTTTGCAAATCTTGAACTAAAGCTCATAAACAAAAAAGCACCAATTTAATAAAAATGGTGCTTTTCAATATTTCGGTTTGAAATCTCCTTAGAACGGAAGGTCGTCGTCTCCTTCTTCCAATTGAGTTTCTGGAGAAGCACTTGGCGCAGATGGCTGACTTGGAGCAGCTCCTGCAGCAGCATCAGCTTTTACAATATTCCATGCATCTAAGCTATTAAAATACTTCACCTCACCTTGAGGACTAGTCCACTCTCTTCCTCTCAAGTTGAAGCTTACTGTAATGGTGTCGCCAACTTGAATGTCGTTTAATTTGTCTGTATTTGCTTGAACAGCTTGAAACAGAATATCTTGAGGGTATTGAGAGCTGTTGTCCGTTACTACAAATTCTCTCTTCTTAAATGAGTCAGTAATTTGCTGAGTATCATTTAAGACTTTTACACTTCCTGTTAATTGGTACATAATCGAGTTAAATTTTAATCGTTAAAAGAAAGAAGCGTCATCCAAGCTTCTTCCAGTTTATTATCAGTTAATAGTTCTTTTGCTTTTTGATGCAGCTTAGTTTCTAATGTGGCTTTATCATCTTCATATTCCACAAAAAGCTCGCTTAGTTCTGTCAATTTATAATCATTGACATCCGTTTCGTTTGGTAAAGCTTCGATTCCTCCAAGTTTACCTAGATCATTTCCAGTTAATACTGAAGAATTTAAAATATCAGCAGGCATGTTGTCGATGCCAATTCCTACTGTTGTAATTGGCTTAACAATTTCAAACATGGAATTTTCATCTGCTCTGCAATACCAGTTTCCACCCATTCTGGAAACGAGATCGATTTTTTTCTGATCTATTTTCCCTTTTTCATCCAGAACGGACTCATTGATGTGAATCTTTACAACTTCACAGATAACTAAATTTCCTGCACCACCTTGGTCTCCCAGTTCTTTTACTTCAATGACTTTACATTCAAACTGTACAGGTGATTCCTTAACTCTAAATGGTTTCACCAAGTCCGAAGCAACAGGTGTTAATCCCGATTTCACAAATTCGTCGACATCAGATGCAAATGGGGAAGAAGCCAATGACATTTTCTCCACGATATCATGATTTACTACATTGATGACAACCTCTGGAACCTTTTTTACATTGTTGTAGGTGTCTTTCGTCGTATTGGTTCGTCCAGAACGTGCTGGAGAAAAAACCATGATTGGAGGATTAGCACTGAAAACATTAAAGAAGCTGAAAGGAGCCAAATTTGCATTTCCTTCATCATCCATGGTACTGGCAAATGCAATAGGTCGTGGACCTACCGCACCTAAAAGATATCCATGCAAAACAGGGATTTCCAGTTCTTTAGGGTCAATTGTTTTCATTGAATCTGTCATGACCCGCAAAGTTAATGCTTTTATCGAGTCTGATGGTGGGTGAAAAGTCATTTTACTTGAACAATTTCAGGGATTTTTCAACAAAAAATAAAATCCGAAAATTTTTGAAAAAATAAATAATGGATTATCTTTGCGCCCACGTTTTGGTCAAGAGAGACCTTTTTTATGCGGATGTGGTGAAATTGGT
The DNA here is from genome assembly GCA_030427935.1 of Bacteroidia bacterium. Lineage (GTDB taxonomy): Bacteria > Bacteroidota > Bacteroidia > Flavobacteriales_D > Crocinitomicaceae > JAGQYP01. The sequence goes on from JAUICI010000018.1 coordinate 3,203, forward strand.
AGACACGCTAGACTTAGGATCTAGTGCTTCACGGCGTGTGGGTTCGACTCCCTCCATCCGCACTATTGAATGGTATAGGGTTTCTTATACCATTTTTTGTTTTTAAGAATTAAATGATCTTTTAAGATGGATATTGTAAGAGAAGACATCGATGCTTTAAATGCAGTTTTGAGAATTAAGGTTGGTCCTGAGGATTATAAGGACAAAGTAGAAAAAACCTTGACAGATTACAGAAAGAAGGCAAACATTCCGGGGTTCAGAAAAGGGAAAATCCCAATGGGTGTAATTAAAAAACAATATGGTAGACCCGTATTGGCTGAAGAATTGAATAAAGTAATCAATGATTCTCTTTATGATTTCATCAACAAGAACGAATTGAATATTTTGGGGAATCCGCTTCCGAAAGAAGACGAAGAAGTGAAAGGAGATTGGGACAACCCAAGTGATTTTGAGTTTACCTATGAAATCGGATTGTCTCCAGACTTTAATTTGAGTTTAAATGCTAAAAGTAAATACAACTATTACAAAGTTAAGGTTGATAAGAAGTTGGTAGACCAGCAGATCGATGATATTCGAAAAAGATACGGTAAACTAATTCCAGAGGAGAAAGTTGGTGAGACAGACATGATATTAGGTCAGTTTGTTGAACTAGACGAATCAGGTGCAATCAAAGAAGGTGGAATCATGAATTCCTCTACGATTTCAATGGAGTTTGTCGAAGACAAAAAAGTTCAGAAAGAGCTACTTGGAAAGAAAGTTGGAGATGTTGTGGTCTTGGATCCTGCCAATGTTTCTAAAGGGGAGTCAGACATGGCGGCAATGTTGGGAGTAAAAACCGAAGATCTTGCTGGAATTTCAAATAAATTCAACTTCACGATTAATGAAGTGAAGAGCATGGAGCCTGCGGAATTGAACGAGGAATTTTTTCAGAAAATCTATCCAGAAGGAGATGTGAAAACTGAGGCTGAAATGAGAGCTAAGGTTGAAGAAGATCTTGGAAAAATGTTTGCTCAGGACTCAGAGAGAATTCTTTCGAGAGATGTTTCGGAAGATTTAATTGAGAAGACTAAAATGGAATTTCCAGATGCATTCTTGAAAAGATGGATTCTAGCATCCTCAAATGAAGATGTAACCATGGAAATGATTGAAGGAGACTACGATAATTATACAACGGGATTGAAATGGCAGTTGATTCAAAACAAAATCTTCAAGGATAATGAGATTAAAATTGAATCAGAAGAAATTATCCAGTTTACAAAAGGATTATTGGTTAACCAATACGCACAATATGGATTACCAGCCCCTGAAGAGGCTGAGTTAACCGCAAGTGCTCAAAAAGTATTGGAAAATCGAGACGAAGCAAATAGAATTTACGAAATGATGTCTGGAGATAAACTTTTAAAGTTTTTCAAGGAGACTGTTAAGTTGAACGAGAAAGAGATTTCTTATGATGAATTCGTAAAAATTGCTTCAGGAGAGAAGAAATAATTATACGCGAAAAACAAATACAGAGAATCCCGGTTTTGCCGGGATTTTCTTTTTTAGGCAAATTATCGTAATTTTTCAGAATCAAATTCAGACGAATACTTAAATACTTTACTATTTTTGAGAATTACGCAAATTAGAAGAAATGGACGGAAAAGAATTTAGAAAATACGCTATAAAACACCACGGAATCAACAGTATGTATGTAGATGGATATATCGAATCCTCTTTAACACCATACATTATTGAAGAAAGACAGTTAAATGTGGCACAAATGGATGTGTTCTCAAGATTGATGATGGATAGAATCATCTTTTTGGGAACAGGAATTAATGACCAGATTGCCAACATTATTACTGCACAGTTATTGTTTCTGGAGTCGGTGGATGCAAAAAAAGATATTCAAATCTATTTGAACTCTCCAGGTGGATCGGTTTATGCTGGATTGGGGATTTATGATACGATGCAATACATCGCTCCTGATGTGGCAACTATTTGCACAGGTATGGCAGCTTCAATGGGGGCAGTATTACTTTGTGCAGGAGCTGAAGGAAAAAGATCAGCTTTAAAACATTCAAGAGTCATGATTCACCAACCATTAGGAGGTGCTCAAGGTCAGGCTTCAGATATCGAAATCACGGCTAGAGAGATTCAAAAATTGAAAAAAGAATTGTACGAAATCATTGCAAATCATTCCAAGCAACCCTACGATAAAGTGTGGGAAGATTCAGACAGAGATTACTGGATGATCGCTGAAGAAGCGAAAGAATATGGAATGGTTGATGAAGTTCTTGTAAAAGGATAATTAAACAAATGGCAAAAGACGACACTACTTGCTCCTTTTGTGGACGACCACGTTCACAAGTAAATATGCTGATTGCTGGAATTTCAGGTCATATCTGTGATTCTTGTATTGGTCAGGCACAATCTATCGTTAAAGAAGAGCTTTCGGAGAAATCCAAACTGAATATTGAGCATTCTTTAGCATTATTGAAACCAACGGAAATCAAAACCAAATTGGATGAATTCGTTATTGGTCAGGATGATGCCAAAAAAGTACTGTCGGTTGCTGTTTACAATCATTACAAAAGACTGGTTTACCAGAAGGACGAGATCAAGGATGATATTGATATAGAAAAGTCGAATGTCATCCTTGTTGGTCGTACCGGTACGGGTAAAACCTTACTGGCAAAAACCATTGCGAAATTATTGAACGTTCCATTCTGTATCGCAGATGCAACAGTTTTAACCGAAGCAGGTTACGTTGGAGAGGACGTAGAAAGTATCTTATCTAGATTACTTCAAGCAGCAGATTACGATGTGGAATTTGCGGAAAGAGGAATCGTTTTTATTGATGAGATTGATAAAATTGCGCGTAAAAGCGACAATCCTTCTATCACGAGGGATGTATCTGGAGAAGGCGTTCAGCAGGCTTTATTGAAATTATTGGAGGGTGCTGAAGTGAATGTGCCGCCTCAAGGAGGAAGAAAGCATCCAGAACAGAAAATGATTCAAATCAAAACGAAGAATATTTTATTCGTATGTGGTGGAGCATTTGATGGAGTTGAAAAGATTATCGGAAGAAGAATCAATAGACAAGCGATTGGTTTTTCAACTACTGAAGAAGAAAGAATCGACGATGAAAATCTGTTGAAATATATTATTCCAACCGATTTGAAAGATTTTGGCTTAATTCCCGAATTAATTGGTCGATTCCCAGTATTGACTTATCTGAATCCTTTGGATGAAAAGTCCTTGAGAAGAATCTTAACCGAACCAAAAAACTCATTGATTAAGCAATATGTGAAGTTATTTGAGCTCGATGATATTGAATTGACTTTCGATGGAAAAGTGCTTGATTTCATTGTGGAAAAAGCCATGGAATTTAAATTGGGGGCAAGAGGTTTGCGATCTATCTGTGAAGCCATTTTGAATGATGCCATGTTCAATGTTCCATCACAAGAAGATGTGAAGAAGTTCAAAGTAACCTTAGCATACGCGAAAGAGCAATTCTCAAAATCTAAGATTGCAAATCTAAAAGTGGCTTAAGGTCGGATAGCAAGTAAAAGCTTCCACAAACCAAGAACGTTTCATCATTTTTCAAATTTCCCTTGATGGATTCATAGGCCTCAATTGGATTTTCGAAATACTTATAATTTTTGATAACCGTTTGATTTTCAAAATCAGTTTTTTGAAGCGAGCGCTTGTTTTCAAAGGAGGTAAACACAACTATAGCATTTACGGGAAATGAAAGGAGGATTTCTTCTAAGTTTTTCTCTTGTGTTCCTCCAAAAAGTATGGTTAAGCTCTTCGCTTCCATGAGTTCCTTTTGTGCAAATAAGGTTTGAAAACCTTCACTATTATGGGCAACATCAATCAAAATGGTTGGGTTCTCCTGAATCTTCTGAAATCTCCCAGGAATTTGCAAATCTGCAACTTTCAAATTGAGATTTATAGCCGACCAACCCTTTAACTTTAGTTTTTCCAAAATTGTTTTCGCTAGGTTTAAATTTTCTTGTTGATAGCCTAAAAGTTCTTCCTGATAGGTGTTTAAAGGAACAATTTCAGCATGTTGAGATCGCGCAATTTCAGTAAGAATATCTTCGGCCTCCTGCTTCATTTCACCAAAAACAACAGGGGTATTTTGCTTAATGATTCCGCCTTTTTCGACAGCTATTTTTTCAATGGAATTCCCTAAAAAATCTGTGTGTTCTAGACCTATATTTGTGATACCACAAATGTCAGGTGAAATACAGTTTGTAGCATCCAGCCTACCACCCAAACCGGTTTCAATAACACAAATATCCGTTCCCATTTCCTTGTAGTAGGCTAAAGCCAAAGCAAATGTCAATTCAAAAAAACTAGGTTGCTGTTGGTCAAAAATCGCTTTGTATTCATCAAAAAAGTTAATGATAAAAGCTTTCTCAATCATTTGGTCATTGACCTGTATGCGTTCTCTGAAATCAAAAAGATGGGGAGAAGTAAATAAACCCGTTTTATAGCCAGATCGAATCAAGAATTCATTTAGGTATTTGCAAGTTGAGCCTTTACCATTGGTTCCTGCAATATGAATAAAACGAAGTTCCTTTTCTGGATTACCAATCGCGTCTAATAAATCCGTAATTTTTTCCAATCCAGGTTTGAAATCAGGTGCCCCGTACTTGTGATAATTCGGAATGGCATTGTATAAATAACTGATAATCTCTTCGTAATTCATAAAGACAAAGATAAAGTTGAAATCAATGATATTTGAATGAGAATCCTTATTTTTTGAGTCTATTTACGCAGAATGAAGCTCTTAAATAAAAAAAGACGAAAGATATTATGGATCTCATTGGGTTCTATTTTCGGTGTATTGATCATCGGAATATCTTTGGTTTTAATCTTTTTAGAGGATATTGTTTCTGCTCGTTTGGACCAACTGCTTCAAGATAAATTTGGCACTTATTATCAGATGAAGTTTGAATCCATTGATAAGGATATTAATTTATCCAATGCTTCTATTACCATCAATCAAGTTGAATTTACCACGGATACGACTGACCAGAAAGGACTTCAGGTCTATCCGGTCATATTTTTTGAAGCAAAGAGATTTGAAATCAAGAATATTAGTACCTGGGACATTCTTTGGGGGAATGCTTTGGACATTGAAGAGATTAAATTGGTTAAACCGGCATTCTCCTATTACGAGAGAGATTTGAGTATGCAAGTAGAGGTTTCTGGTGAAAACTTTTCCAAGACAGCTTTATCTGAGGTTCGAATTGATAAATTGTCACTTGAAGACGGCCGATTGGCTTATATTGATTTTGAAACAGGCCACCAATTGTTTCATAATGATTCCATTAGATTCTTCGTTAAAGATTTTGAATTAGATCTCAATAGCATTGTGGATTACCAAAATGCTTTTAAATGGGAAGAGCTTGCTGTAGAAGCTTACAAAGCTAGTTTCATACCGCTGGATGGGATTTATGATTTTTTCATGGATTCCTTGCGTATCAGTTATGCGAATGGAGAGTTGGAATTAAAGGATTTTAAGGTTTGGACAAAAGAATCCATACTTGATGCCAGTATGAATACGGTGAATCAGGGGGAGGTTATCAATTTTGATCTTGAAAGAGTGAAGATTACGGGGATTGATTTTGATCGATTGATTCAGGAAAATGAACTTCATATTGAAAAAGTAAAGGCGAATACAATCGAAGTAGATGTGTTCAAGAATAAATTGAAAGGCTATGAAAGTGGTTTTACTAAAAACATTATGAACAAAGATATTCGAGATGTGCCCTTTCCGATTTTGGTGGATTCAGTTGTTTTTGAAAATACGCGAATAGCCTTTGAGATTTGGAATGAAAAGGTGGTCAAGCCGGCCAAAATGAGTCTGACAAAAATGGCGGGTCATATTACAAATTTCACCACATTCAAAGAAGGAGATGATACCATGAGAATTCATATGAATGGGAAGATCATGGATCAAGGAAACCTAGTATGGAACTTGGATTTCGCCTTGCAGGACTCGGTCAGTAATTACTCTAGATTTTCAGGATATGTGCAGGATTTGCCTTTTGCGACGATGAACCCAATGATTCGAAATTTCTTGAATATCAAAGTCACGAAAGGACATCTAGAACGATTGGATTTTGTTGGAAGAACGGATACTTGGAATTCTTATGGACATGTGGCCTTTAGGTATCGAGACATGGATTTTGATATTTATAGTTTGAAAGACTTGAGTGTTACTAAAAGAAATACCGCGCTTTCTGATTTGGCAAAAATTGCCCTTTACAAGCAAAACCCCTTACCAAATGGCCAGTTTAGATTGGCTGATTTCCGGTTTAGGAGAATGCCACATGAAAGTTCGATCATGCTCTGGGTGGGAGGAATTTTGATTGGTGCAGTGAAGACTTGCGTGAAAGACTTTGTCTTTGATATTGTTGAAGACATGACTCAGAAAAAGATTGATGAAGTTCTGAAAAAGAAGGGTTTAAGTCCAAGGAAATCCAAGATTGAACTAAATCAGAAAAAGAAGAAAAAGAAAAAGAAGCAGAAGAAATAGTTTACATTTGTTTGAATGGCCATCAAGAAGAAAAAAATACGCAAAATCCTCGTCATTTCCCTATTGTCTCTATTGGGATTAATCCTTACGGGAGTGATTCTGCTTTTTGTCTTTTTAGAGGATATCATTGATGCGCGAATCAAAGATTTACTGCACAAAAGGTTTGACGGGTATTACACTTTGGAGTTTGACGGAATAGAAAAAGATATTGGTTGGTCTGAAATGACTTTTATAGTTAAAGGAGCGCGATTTGCCTCTGATACAACCAATGAAAAAGGAGTCGAAAATTATCCAATCATCTTTTTTGAAACAAGAGAATTAAGAATCCAAAATGTGTCAACCTGGGATATTCTTTGGGGAAAGAAAATTGATTTGGATTTAATCGAGTTGGTAGAACCTGATTTCAGCCTGTATACCAAAAAGAGAATCAAGAAGGAAAAAGAGAAAGAGAAAAAGAAAAGGCAGCTTTCACAAATTGACTTGGAACAATTTAGTTTGGTAAACGGCAGCTTGAAAGTTTATGATTTTGTAAGTGGAAGACGTTTGTTAATCAATGATTCTATTAGTATTCGAGTAGACGATATAGAATTGGAATTGAATAAAATGCAGCATTTTGCAGATGCTTTTAGTTGCTCTGATTTTTTTGTTGATTCCTATCGTTCTGAACTGACTCCCTTAAAAGGATTTTACGAATTCGGTTTGGATAGTCTGCGCCTCTATGGAAAAGATCAAAAATTTGACTTTAAGAATATTGATATTCGAACGAGAATCAGTTTAAAAGAGATTAGCGAACAGAAAATCAATCATTCTGAAGTGATTGCCGCCTTTGTGGAGGAAGTCATGGTCGAAGGTGTAGATTATGAAAAGCTTTTTTATGAAGATCAATTGATCATCGATAAAGTTACGGTAACAGGAGCGAAAATAGACATGTTCAAGAATAAGTTGACTTTCATGGAGTCAACTTTTAGTAAGAAAGTTTTGAATAAGATCTTTAGAGGAATCAAATTTCCATTGCGAGTAGATACAATTGCGATTCAAAATTTAGACTTGACCTTTGAATTGATGGCAAGCTCTCAAAAGAATCCGGCGCATATAACATTAGATAGTGTAAGCGGATATTGCGCTAATTTTAATACCATTCCTGGTGAGGATGACACGGTTCGAGTCAATATTGATGCTTTATTGTTTAAGAAAGGAGACTTACATTTAGAGGTGGATATTGCGATTCAAGATTCAGTAAAGAATTATCAGCATTTCAAAGGATCTTTAGCTTCGATGCCATTTTCAGCATTAAATCAGACGATACAGAATTTTGTCAATATTAAAATTATCAAGGGCTGGGTGGATCGACTCGATTTTGCCGGATATACCAATGATCAACAGTCCTGGGGAACAGTGGCTTTCAGGTATCACGATTTAAACATGGATATCTACAGTTTTAAAGACAAGTCGGAGAAAAGGAAAAATAAATTCCTAACAGGTGTTGCCAAAATGGCGATTCATAAAACCAATCCATTGCCTGATGGAGGGATGCGAACAGCTTCTTTTAAATACAAAAGGGAAAGATGGGAAGGTTCGGTTATGCTGTGGCTCGGAGGTACTTTAGTTGGAGTTTTGAAAACAACTTTGAAGGATTTCGTTTTAGACATACTCAAAGATCAAAGCGAGAAAAAAGTGAAAAAAGCACTTTATGAAAAGAATAAGAAGATCAAGGCTTTGGAAAAGGAAGTGTTAAAAGAAGAGAAGCGAAGAAAGAAAGAAGAACAAAAAAAGAAGAATGGGAAGAAGAAGTAAGCTATTGTGGGGATTTGTTTTGATTATTGGACTAGTTTCATGTGGAGAGGAAAAAGGGAATACTGAGAGTCAGAATGCAGAAGACCCAAAGAAGCAAGAGGAGCTAAAGACTGCTGAAAATGTGTTTGAAGATCTTTCAGAAGAGGGTATTAAAAAGAAAATCATTGGTTTTATTTCGAAGAACGAAGATCATTTTTTGAGTGATTCTTCTTTTCAGTTTTTCAGGGGGAAGATGAATCATGATGATGTAGATGATTGGGTGGTTGCAGTGAATGAATTGGAATATGCCAAGAAGAAATTAAACGAGTCTGGAAACATGACCGCCATTGATTATGGCTATCTGGGGAATTACAATCATTTATTTGTGATCGATGGTGCTACAGGCAAGTGGAATGGTCGACCTATAGGTTCTTCAGCCTTAAGGCCTCTGGAGATTGAAATTGATTTTATCAACTCGGATCAATACCAACTAGCAAAAATATTTTACCGTGTAGGCACGTCAAAATTTGTAGCCATTTTCAATTCAAGTATTCCGAGTTTCCAAGAGATATTTAAATGGGAGATCTATAATTTATCGGATACTAAGAATAATGGTCAGCCTACTGCCAAAGTCATCGAATTTGAAGGAATGCCCAATCAGAAAAAGAAGATATTGGTTTACGAAGGTGCGTTTGCCAACTTCAGCGACGAAGCCCTTGTGGAGGATTTATTTGGTTATGAACCCGAGATCAAAAAAGCTTCATTAGACCCCTTACATACTTTCGAATACCAATTGACGGAAGGAAAATACGGGGAAATTCAGAAATAATACCATTCACTCATTGATAAGTTGACTTTAAAGGATTTATAATTTCTACAACGTTTTTATATCTATCTTAGAATTATAACTTAAAATCTACTTTAATATGAAACGACATTTACTTGCCTTTGTTGGCCTATTACCTTTTGCGCTTTTTTCGCAGCAATTTAGTTCGAACTGCGTAGATCAAATAAAGTTTAATAAAATTTCTATACCGATCAGCCCTTTTGCAACCTGGTATGATATTGAACCGATAACATTTTCTTGCAACCATAACATGTATCATATGGAAATCGAGGGAGATAGTGCATATCCTGTATATTCATCATTTTCTTATATCTACGGAAAGCCATCTGTCACCCAGAATCCAATAGGGAACTTAAACACATATACTCCTGATCTCGCTGAAGACTCTTTGGGGAATATCTATCACGATATGGGAGCTCCTACATTTCGAATGGGTCCGTATAGTCCAAACGCCTTGATAGAGGAATCGAACTGGCAGAAATACTGGGTAATCACCAGATACGACATTGATCAGCATTTAATGAATTTTACAAACCCTAGTTATACTGTTCCAAATGCCTTTGCAACATGGCCAGCACACGGAGATACCACTTTAGGAGAAAGTTTTAATTTGGCACCATTTCATGATTACAATACCAATGGAGTTTATGATCCGGAAAATGGGGACTATCCGTTAATTAAAGGTTATAAATGTGTTTATGCTATCATGAATGATATTTGGCAAGGGACAAATTCCACACAATTACCTTATCAATTAAACCTAGAGATCCATAAAATGTGGTATTCATTTGATTGCCATCAAGATTCTGCTTTGACAAATACTGTTTTCGTAGAACATAAAATAATTAATAAAGGAAGTCAGCCAATTGATGAATTAACTTACGGTAATTGGATTGATTTTGATATTGGAGGTGCAAACGATGATTACATAGCTTCAGATGTTGAAAGAGGAATTGCCTATGCATATAACGGAGATATGTTTGATGAAGATGCAAATGGACAGTATGGATATGGAGATTATATTCCTGCTCAAGCATTTGGAGTTTTACATGGAATGAAACGTCCTGATAATGGGGTCGACGATGGTGTGCATCACTCGATTGAGTCCTCTTATAATGGATATGGATATGCAGACGGCATAATAGACAATGAATATTTTGGTTTGACAAGTGCAATTTCAAATACACGAGGAGGATTTAGTTGGAGTTCTGACCCAAATAATTATAATAGATTTTGGAATTATTTATCTGGAAGATGGTTTGATAATACGCCGATGTATTATGGTGGAATAGGTCATATATCGAATTCGACAACAAATTATGAAACTAAATTTATTTACCCAGGAGATTCCGATCCAAATCATTATGGTACCTCCGGAATTGATCCAGGATTTGATTGGTCGGAAGACCTTAATTTGAACCAGTCAGGTGATAGAAGAATATTCGCAGCGACTCAAGGAACCACTTTGAACCCTGGAGAAACAACTAGCATATTAACTTATTATACTTATGGTAGAGATCGACAATCCCCCGGAAGATTTCCTTCTGTAGCAAAAATGAAAAGTTTCGTAGATGACATCCGATCGTATTATCACGCCAACCAAACACCATGCGGAACGGATTTCGATTATTATCAGGCCCATCAGTTTTTGGGTATTCAGGAAGGAAATATAGAAGGAAAAGTTTCAGTTTACCCAAACCCATCCAACAAACAAATCACCATTTCTGGAATTGAAATGGATCAGGCCTTAGTTCAAATTTATGATTCAAGAGGAGCTTTGGTCATGAATGTTCAGAATCCAGAGAGTTCAACTTTCACCATTTCACATCTAGAAAAGGGTGTTTATATTTTGAATATTGTGGTGGAAGACGGTGTGGTGTCGAAGAAGATAATCAAGGAATAATTTAAAATCTAAAAACTATCAAATATGAAAAGACTTTTACTAGCCTTTGTTGGCCTATTACCTTTTGCCCTTTTTTCTCAGAATCAATTAAATTGTTACCATGTAGAGTTTAATAACTTAACAATTCCTGTTACCGGATATCAAGCAAATATTGATATTCAATGGCCAGAGTGTGATGCTCCTAATTATAGCGGTTATATGGTTAAGGGTGATTCCGCTACTTCGATTTATTATGCTGCTCCTTGGATTTTCGGGAAACAATACCAAACCGGACAACCTTTGGGCACACAACAATTGTTTACTCATAATGCGTTTTCAGTTGATTCAAATGGACAAGTTATTCATACAATGACAAGTCCTACACTTAGAATGGGACCCTATAGTCCGAATGCATTATCCCAGGAGCAGAATTGGCAGCGAACTTGGATTGTAACTCGATATGATATTGACCAACATTTACAAAACTTTTCAAGTCCGGGTTATGTAGTACCGAATGCTTTTGCAACTTGGCCTGCTCATGGAGATACTACTTTAGGAGAAAGTTTTGATTTGGCACCGTTTCATGATTATAATAATAATGGTTACTATGACCCTCAAAACGGAGATTATCCATTGATTAAAGGTTATAAGTGTATGTATTCGATCATGAATGACATTATACATGGAACTAGTCCAACAGAGTTAACAGAGCAATTGAATATAGAAGTTCATAAAATGATGTATTCGTTTGATTGTCATCAAGATTCTGCATTAATGAATACGTTGTTTGTGGATCAAAGAATAGTGAATAAGGGATTCAATCCAATTGAAGAATTATCATTAGGTGTCTTTATAGATTTTGATATTGGTGGAGCTTTCGACGATTACATTTCAAGCGATGTAGAAAGAGGAATCATATATGCTTATAACGGTGATGCTTTTGATGAAAATATGGTTGGTTCAACGGGATATGGGGATCATATAGCGAGTCAATCTGCTGGAATATTAAAAGGAATGAAACTGGTCGATGATGGCTCGGATAACGGTGTCACGCATCAAACAAGTAGTTCTTACAATGGTTTTGGCTTTAACGATGGAATTATAGATAACGAATATTTTGGAATGACAAGTTCAATGTCGTTTACAAACTCGGGTGCCATTTATCAAAATGACCCAGACAGTCCCGAACGTTTTTGGAACTATTTAAATGGCAAATGGTATGACGGGCAAGATATGGTATATGGTGGATCTGGACATCCTAGTAACGCACCAACATCCTATGTTACCAAGTATATTTACCCGGGAGATTCTGATCCCAATCATTACGGGACTTCGGGTATAGACCCCGGATTTGATTGGTCGGAACATTTGTCTTTGAATCCACCAAATGACAGAAGAGGACTGGCTACTTCAAAGGGAGGCACTTTGAATGCTGGAGATGAAACCACATTTACCTACTATTACACCTATGCCAACGATCGTCAGACTCCGGGTCAGTATGCATCTGTAACAAAAATGAAAAGTTTCGTAGATGACATCCGATCGTATTATCACGCCAACCAAACACCTTGTGGAACGGATTTCGATTATTATCAGGCGCATCAGTTTTTGGGGATTGAAGATGGGAATTTAGACGGAAAAGTGTCTGTTTATCCCAACCCATCGAATAATCAAATTACCATTTCTGGAGTTGAATTGGACCAAGCCTTAGTTCAGATCTATGATTCAAGAGGAGCTTTGGTCATGAATATTCAGAATCCAGAAAGCTCTACTTTCGATATTTCACATCTTGAAAAAGGCGTGTATATTTTGAATATTGTGGTGGAAGATGGTGTGGTGTCGAAGAAGATAATCAAGGAATAATACCGTTTAATCAATCAGCATTTCAGATGAGGGTTTTTCTACTTTTTGTATGCTGAAAATGACTATCTTAAAGTATGAATTTTAATCCTATCTAAAAGTTCTTAACCTACCGATGATTGCGAAAAATAGCGGCCCTACTCGGACCGCTTTTTTTATTTCATAATTCGTATCGTATAAGTTTGGACTCCATCTTTTAGTCGAAGGAGATAAAGACCTTTTTCCAATTGATCAATCGCGATTGAATTTCCTGATTGAACTCCATTTTGAACCAACACACCATTCATTGCATAGATCTCAAAAGATTCAATATGTTTATCAGTAAAAATTCTGATTTCATTTTCATCATTCCAAGTTCGGATTTCAGTATTTAATTCTTCGATGTTTAAGGTGTTCAAATCTACATTTTGGTAAATTGTGTCTACGGTACAACCATTATCCACCGCAAGCATCACATTGTAAGTACCCATGGAAGCATAAGTATGACTTGGATCTGAAGAAGTACTCGAGTTTAGATCTCCGAAATCCCAATAAAAGTCTGTTGAATTTATAGAGTTATTCGTGAAATTCACATTCATTCCGGATCCAGAATACGTGAAATCGGCCATGGCGTCATAAGCTCCGATATTCCATTCATTTAAGCTATCCAAAACAGTCATGGAAGCAACATCCTGAATGATTTGAGCCTGACCAGCAGGTAATCCCGGATCAAAAGTAGAACCTGAAATAGATTCTCTAAAAATCGACACATAGAATACACATGCCGCCAAGTAAGACCCTTCTAGACTTGGGTGGGATTCATCTGGTGAATACAAATCAATTGCTGGATAATTGTTTCGAATATACCTCCATGCTTCTCCAACAGGGGCAACAGAGCCGTCATTCTGATTTGCCATGGTGGTGTATGACAATCTCAGTCTGGATTGCATGCCATCGTAAGTACAAAATGGAGGGTAAAATGCACAATTGGATTGATCCCCATTCTCTCTTCCCCAAGTCATGAAAAACATGGATTCAGAGCATGCATTATTTGATTTTACCGAGTCGTTTAGAATTGTCGCATAGGGATAAACTTCCTGAGCCAATTGTCCGTCCGGAAAAGCTCCTTCTTGGGATTGGCATTGCATCACAACATAATCCCAATCATTTGAAGCAATTTTGGATAAAGAAGTCGCATTTGTCGCATGCTGTAAAAGTCTTTGTCCGCCAGGTGTATTCGCATCGTGAATCAAAGTGTTTCCTTTTGAAGTGGCTAGATTTTCTACCATTAATGGCATCTGATTGTAATAGGTATAAGAATTACCCAGAAATAAGACCTTTTTGGTTACTTGTCCAAAAACAGTCAAAGAGCCAAAGGCTAAAGCAATTGTAAGTAGTTTTTTCATTTGTTTTCATTTTTCATAACTGCTACAAAGACTTTGAATTTTTCATAACGTTGCCAAAGTAAGTTAAATTAGTTCGAGCTTAAATTGGATTCCTACCTGTGATGGCTAGAAAAAACAAAGATTTTTGCGTAAATTAACAACTGTTTAAGCACTTCAAACGTTTAGTATATAAAGGTCATCGAATGAAATACATATCTATTACCATACTTTTATTCCTTACATCATTTACCTATGGACAGTTTGCCTTCAAAAGGTCTGATTTCATAGACGTTAACAAAAACTCTGTTTTACAAGATTTGGCTTGGTCTGGAGGTTTGAATTTTGCACAGTTTTCCAATATTGATTTGGATTATGATGGCAATATGGATTTATTCATTTTTGATCGATCTTCGAATAAGTGTCTAACATTTAAACATAGTGGAAATGCGGGGACGGAGGAGTTTACTTATGCTCCAGATTATGAGGCGGCCTTTCCGGATTTAACTTCATGGGTGCTTTTAAGAGATTACAATTGTGATGGTAAAATGGATATTTTTGCCCACACTTCAGCTGGGATCAAATTGTACAAGAATATTGGAAACGCGACAAGCGGATTGGAATTTGAATTAGTTGATCCTTTGATTTTCACCTTGTTTTATGGAACTCCGGTGAATCTTTATGTATCTGCTGGAGATGTTCCTGGAATTGCCGATATCGATGGAGATGGAGATATGGATATCCTGACTTTTGGGGTGTCTGGATCGAGTGTCGAATACCATAAAAATTATTCCATTGAGATGTATGGAGTTTGTGATTCCATTGTATACGAAATGCGAAACGAATGTTGGGGGAGATTTACCGAATCTTCGGTTTCCAATGCAGTTAATTTATGGGATACACTAACATGGCCTTGCGATGGTTCCACTGTTACCAATCCAGAAATAGTCGATTTCAATTTTGATCCAAGAGATGTATTAATCAATTCTGGAGAGAGCAGAAATCGCCATGTAGGTTCCACGCTTTTACCTTTTGATAATGATGGAAATGGAGTCATGGATTTACTGATTGGAGATGTTTCCTATCCGAACATGGTCTATACAGAAAACTATGGTACGGTCCCAAATACCAATTCAGGAATGGGTTATCAGGAATCGAATTTTCCATCGAATACAACTCCTATTGATGTGGACATTTTTCCAGCTGGTTTTTATGTAGATATCGACATGGATGGAAAGAGGGAGTTGGTGGTTTCTCCAAATTCAACTTCGAATTCGGTTGATATGGAGTCGGTTTGGCATTATTTAAATACAGGAACTGATGCGAATCCTACTTTTAGCTTTTCCAGCACAGATCTTTTGCAACATCGAATGATCGATAATGGAGTAGGTGCGTATCCCGTTTTGTTTGACCACGACGGAGATGGTTTAAAAGATTTGATTGTGGCCAATTCCTACTATTACAATTCAACAGATCAGGCGATCTATTCCCGACTGGCTTATTACAAGAATACAGGAACTGCATCTGTTCCGGAATTTACTTTCGTGACGAATGATTATGCCAATCTGGAAAATACGGGATTGCAAATCAATATATATCCAGCATTTGGGGATACGGATGGAGATGGAGATGAAGACATGTATATCGGTGACTTGAATGGTGGAATTCACTATTATGAAAATACTGCGGGTGCTGGGAATCCAGCTGTTTTTACGACTCCGGTTTTGGATATTACGGATGCGGTTGGTACTCCAATTAATGTAGGTCAGTATTCGACTCCGGTGATTATTGACATGGATCGGGATGGACTCAAAGATTTGGTCATTGGCTGCAGAACAGGAAGCTTATATTATTACAAGAACACAGGTACGGCGAATAATCCAAAGTTTACTTATCAAACAGATGACTTTGGTGGGGTTGATACCAAAGACTATTCTTCGCCTTATGGTCATTCGGTGCCTTCTTTTGTGGATCACAATGGAGAGTATGAATTGTTCCTTGGTTCATTTTCGGGTTATTTGTTTTACTATACAGACATTGATGCGAATCTAACTGGCACATTTACAGAGGTGGATACCTTGTATTTAGGTATTGATGATGGCAAGCAAAGCGGGGTAGCAGTTTCAGATTTGGATGGAGATGGACATTATGAATTGTTTTATGGAACGAAAAGAGGAGGGATGACTTTGTACGAATCCGATTCTACTTTGAGTATTCAGGATTTTTCAATCATTGAAGAGGAACTATTGATTTATCCGAATCCAACTTCAGGCCTATTTACAGTAGATCTTTCGAATGCACAAAACCCTTATTTGGGTGAGTATATTGAAGTGTACAATTCAGTTGGACAATTATTAATTCGAGAAAGAATCAATACGAATCAGATTCAAGTAAACTTGAGTTCTTTTTCAGAAGGCGTTTATATTTTATCTTTGAATGCAGAAGGTGTTCGAGTGAATAAGAAAATCATCAAACAATAATGAGACAGATACTACTACTCTTAGGATTATTTATACTTACGATTGCTTGCGAAAAAGCTGGTGAGGGAGGAAAGGCTACTGTAATTGTGCACGGAATTTATGAGAATACAGGAACTCCTGGTGCGATTGTCTATTGTAAATTCAACGAGGAGACCTATAATCCGGCTTGGGTTGGCGGAGACATTCAAGATACCATCAATAATTATTCTGAAATCGAATTTGGTCCTTTAAAAAGAGGGCATTATTATTTTTATTCGATTTATCACTTTGTAAATGATTCTGGTCAGATGGATTCCGTCATGGCGGGTAAACACATTTACTTGGAAAACAAACCAAGCGCACATCACCTAACAATTGATTTCTCAGCCAACAATCCTTTTGAGTAGTGAGAAGTCTGATCCTGTTTTGTGTTTTAATACTTTTCCTTTTCTCTTGTTCCGAACCAGTTCAAGATGATTCAACTAAAACAAAGCCAAAACCTGAAATTACGACTAAGCAAGATTCTGTTGAAGTCGATCAGGAGGAGGCTCCAATTGCATCTACTAAGCCAATTCTTTTTAATAAAGATTCTTTGGTTAAAGCATGCGAACAGCATGTAATCGACAACTACCAAAAGAATATTGGAGAGGAGACATTCGGAAAAGACATTCAAATCAACGGAAGCATTGGGTTTGAAAATGAAGACTTTTTGGTGATTAATATCGAGGAGATCATTGAGTATGGTTCATGGAATTATACCGAATCTTCCATGATTTTCAATAAATCCAGAGGTCGGCTTGAGCTTGTAAAAGTCGATTCAAAAAAAGATGAGAATTGGGAGATAACAGAAAACTTGTTTTACGAAGGTCGCATCAATGGATTGGTTGAGAAGTCTCTTATGTTGAATGGAAATGATCGACCGGATTTCATCGTTTACGCCAGCCAAACGCGGCGAACGCAGAAAACAATCTGGGGGAATATTTATGAATTGGATTTGACCAAAAATCATTTAAAGCTATTTGATCTTTCTTCAAATAGTCAGATTACCATGGGGGAATGTGAAGGAGAGTTTGGTCACCTGGAAAAATTCATTGTCAGCGATACAAAAAGTGATTTACCCATTGTTGAAATTCAGATATCGGAAAGCGAGTGTATAGATTTCAAGGTTGTGTCAAATGAGTTGCCAAATCAGCAGTATCAGTGGGATCCGAGTTCTGAAAAATTTCTTAAAATAAAGTGATGCGATTTTTAAAGAAGACGATCACTTTTTTGGGTATGATTTTTCCTTTTATCAAAGACCCCTCATGACCTTCCAATTATGCATGAATGCGATTTTAACTTTGAAGAGGAGACGACTTTAGAATGTAACTTTCTATAGGGAGTGTATTCCAAAAGTATGCGTGTTCTACTTTTTATTTTTCTTTTCGCTCAATCGATTTCCTTTGGTCAGCACAAAATTGGCGCTTCAAATGCCTTTACCTGGTCGAATTTTGTGGATCAAGAAAAGAATATTGAGAATAAGTTTTTGTTCGGATATTCTGGTAAGGTCTATTATGAATATGGACTGGATCTGGGTTTGGCATTTAATATTGGTTTATGTTATCAACAAAGAGGGTATAAGTTTGATTCTTTTTACTTGATTAATGGAACTCAACTTGATTTCACAGTTAAATATCGAACTCAACAGATTACCATTCCAATAGGAGTTAGATATTATTTTCTAAAAAGTAATTTCATGTTTTTCGGAGTAGATTTTCAGCCAGGATTTCGATTTAAAGATAAAAGAACTGGACCTGAAGTGGGTTGGGGAGGTTATCATCCAAGTGCACAAAGTCAATATGAACCAAATCAAAAATTTGATTTTTCCATACAACTGGAATTTGCTCCAGCTAGTTTTCATATGCATATTGGGAGTACAGCAACATTGAATGCTTATTTGGCGGTCTATTTCCAGTATAGTCTTACAAAAATGAACCCACATCAAGAATTAAATAATAGGGACTTGAATCTTTATACCATCGGACTCAATTTGATAGCGAATGTCAATTTTGCTAGAAGAAAATAGGGTTTCTATTGGCCTACATAATCAAATTACCTTTTCCTTTCTTACCAAGTTTCTCGCGAATAATAAATTGACCTTTATTTCTGAAATGGAAATCAGTAGTTTTGATTCATGGTCAGAGTCATCTTCATCTTGTCACTTTATTTTCTGTTTTCTTGTTCAGGCAAGATTGAAGTTGTGGAAGTTCCCAAAGAAGTCGACCTGATCCAATTCGAAGATTCTGTTTTTCACTTTGAGCAAGTCAGCCGGTATTTTGATAAAATTCAAAGTCTGCGAATAGAAGAAGACGATTTTGCGGAATTTGCGAAAAACAGAAAACTATATTCCGGTTTAGAATACATCCGATTGGAAGAGGGACATTATCGATTCTTACCCAAAACATTATTTGACCTTCCCAATCTGAAACGAATTGGAGCATGGGGGACATTGCTTCAGCCTGCCTATGTAGACTCCATGAAGGATGCGTATCCAACTATTGAAATCAATTATCACCCATACACCAAAATGGTGCACGTTTACGGTGATCAAAATTTAAATGAGATAAAAGAACATTCGGGTAATGATGGGATGCATGTCATGTTGGACTGTGATTGGGACATGAAAGAACAATTTGACTCCCTCGCTAAATATCCTGGAATCGTAACATTGGATTATACCATGTGTGAATCCATGACCATTCCGAAAAATATAGACCAATTCAAAGAGCTTTATAAACTGCATATTGGAGATTGCGATTTGTCTCTAAAACAGGTTCCAAAAACCGTCGGGAATTTGAAATCTTTGCGTGATATCTATGGGAATGGGAATTATTTTCCAGAATTACCTAAAGGTTTTTATGAATTGGATAGCTTGAATTCGGTGACGTTCTGGCGATGTGCAATTCGAAAAATTTCTCCTCGGATTGGCAATTGGAAACGATTGGAATTGCTGTTTTTAGATTATAATCAGATCAAATCCTTGCCCCAAGAAATAGGAAAAATGGAAAAGCTACAATTGATCTCCATTATTGAAAATCCAATACGTTCTTTTCCTTCTGAAATCAAAAAGTGTAAAAGCTTGAAATGGATTTACATCGATGAAGAAAATTGGGATCCAGCGAATCTAGATAGTTTAAGGAAGTGGTTTCCAAATTCAAATTTGAACGAGTATAAAAAGAAGTAGATACTTCAAATAACCCGGGAATTCATTCCGGGGTTATTTGAAAGGGTAGCTCGAGCCTCATTAGGTTATATTTAAAAATAAAATGAAAGTAATTGTTTATATACTGTTTAGCATTTTGCCTCTTAGCTTATTCTCACAAAAAGAGTACTTAGTTATCGACACCATGATTATCGGTAATTATGATTCTATTCAGGGAAAAGACACCGCTTTCTTAATGGTTGCGAATAATGCATCTGAAATGTTCGGTTGTAAAATTTGTGATGCCGAAATCCGATTCTCCAATCAAACCGAAGTCATACCTTTTATTAGTGATGTTGGAGGTCCATTCGAGAATTTAGGTGATTTGAATGGCGATGGTATTGATGAAATTGCGCATACACGAACATGGTATATGGGCTGCCGAGGTGTATATCAGATTTTTCAAAATGTAAAAGGGGTATGGATTGAAATTGGGTATATGTCCTATCATGCTTGTGGAGATAAAAGAGGAATTCGAGATCGGGTAAACTACAAAGGGAATGGGAAGCTCATATTGGAAGGTGGAACCCCGCATGGAGAGAAGATTTTTAAAACTGTTGAGATGAAATAGATCAGAGTCAGAATAACCCGGGAATTCATTCCCGGGTTATTTTGCTTTTATAAACTGACAAAAATCCCCTTCCATATTGCCGAATGACATAAATCTTTCCAAGCTATTCTTATAACTTCGTGGGATATGCTCACGATATGAAGTATCTGTTTTTAGTAGTATTTTATTCTTTGTTTTCTCTAATCGGTTTCGGTCAGGAGGATTCTGTCAAACTAGTTTTGTCCAAAACGATTTATGGGAATTTTGATGCTAAAGAAGGCTTTGATAAAGCTTATTTATACGTGCCAGATAAATCCATGAATGCCACAGATTGTCGTTGTTGTATTTCCGAAATTCGATTTGAGGGGCAAGAGTATGTGTTGAAGTTCATGTCGGACACAGGCGGACCATTTGAGAATGTAGGGGATTTGGACGGGGACGGTGTTGATGAAATTGGACATACCCGAACCTGGTTTGAAACCTGCTGGGGAACCTACGAGATTTATAAGAATATAGGTCATAAATGGGTTGGGATTGCAGTACAAGAATACCGAGTATGCAAGGATAAAAAAGGTATCAAAGCACGAATTAAAGTCTTGGACAATGGTAATTTGCTTTTAGAGGGTCATGATATTTATGGTAAAGTTCAGTATGAAGAACACGTTATTTATTACTAATTTGTCCAAATAAAAACCTATTCCAACCGGATAATAAAAGCCACTTTCAGGCCACCATATCCCTTCCTATTTTAGAGAGGAAATTAAAAGAATAGGGGATGGAAAAGATATTGATTTTTGTTTTTGTGATTTTGGTTATCAGTTGTTCCGATTATGAAACCTCTTTGGTAAACGAAATTCCACTTGAAGCCGATTCCATCGACACGGATCTGGACTCGGTTTTGGTCGACGATAAAGATTTTGAACTCCGACAAATAGACTGGAATAGAGATTCGATTCCGGTGATTCGCTTTATTGATTCTACTTCGATAGGTGTTCCTGGTAAGTACAAAATGGTCATTGAGAAAATCGTTGAAACTTTTCAATATGAATTTTGGCTCTACAAAAGAAAAGGAAATGGATGGAAGGAAATTCAGCATGTAAAGGACAGAACCGAGGAGGCCCATATGTTCGATCCTATCGTAAAAGACTACAATGGCGATGGATTTAAAGATCTTTCTTTTCATCATATGACGGCCGCTCGGGGAGGGAATGATTTGCGAATCATCTTTCTTTTCGATCCAAAGAAGAAGCAATTGGTTTGGCTTAAGAATAGTGAGAATTATCCCAATCTATCTTACCAAAAAGAGCTTAAAATGCTTAATGGATGGGCTCTGCATGCGGGATCCACAACCCTATTTCTCGAAATCCAAGGAGACAGTGTAGTTAAAAAAGCCACTTGTGAATGGTATGATTCTACTATTTATATCAATATCTCAAAAAATGGAAAATGGATTGAGAAAGAAATTGATACTACTTACAAAGACCCCTATATGCTGAGGTTTTCAAATTTTGATCCGATTACCGTAACTACGGATGATGTTTTTAAATGAACAAATCGTTCAATTTTGGATTTCATTAATATGGGGAGAAACAAAAAGCTGCTTCTAGGTGGAAACAGCTTTTAGGGTAGGTTGGAGTATCTTTCATACACCCGCTTTCATATATTATCAAATTTACGGATTTGCCCACTGCTTCAATTATGATTGAAGGTTCATGTAATAAAATGGTACTTATTTGTCATGAAACTTTCGATTTTTGTCATGAAACGGATTTTCATTTTAGGAAAAATTGAGGCAAAAAAAAGAGGACCCCACCACAGAGTCCCCTTCGGTTGATTGATTAGACCCTAAATATCGGGAAAATTTTTATATCAGCAAATTTATTGTTGACCACAACGCAAATTAAACTATTCGAGGAGCTTCAGCGTGCTTTTTCGGATTCCATCGGTTACTTCCAATTCCCCTCCAACAAAAAAGAGAAATGATTTTGCACCTCTTTTTTCAACACCTTTTAAACGGTCTCGATTAATAATCAAAGATTTATTGATTCTTTGAAAATCCGCACATTCCAAAGTCTCTTCAAGAGAACCAAGATTTTGAGATGAGGTACATTCCTTTTCATTATCGTAATGAATCTGAGTATAGCGTCCATCCGCTTTAAGAAAATTAATTTCACAAAAGTCGATCAAGTAAACTCCTCCCGGGCTTTTGATTGTTAATTTTGCTTTTGCTTCTTCTTTTTCAGTTGATTCAGATTTCTCTTCATTTTCAACTGATTCCTCATCCAATTTTTTGAAAAGGGCCATGAACTCTTTGTAGTCCAAAGGCTTTAAAATATAATCGTAAGCCCCATTCTTTAGCGCTTTAATGGCATATTGATCGTATCCTGTGCAAAAAATAACCTTGGTATTTTTACTATCCCAAATCTCCAGCAGGTCGAATCCCGATTCATTTTTCATTTCAATATCTAGAAACAGAAGATCGGGTTGATGTTGATTCAATTGTGGTATTCCTTCTTCGATCGTTTGTGCGGTTCCCACCACTTCAGCGGGGAAATCAAATTGGTCAAATAAATTGATGATGGCATTAATACCGTTCAAATCATCATCAATGATTATGGTCTTGTAGCTCATTTAAGCGCTGTTTTGTTAAGTATACTTCTATTAGTGTTCCTTGTTTAGCGTTGTCGGTATTTTTTAGGTCTGTTAATTTAATATTTTTTGAAATATTAGGATTGCTCTCATTGAATATTTTTAATCTATTTTCTACAATTGAAACTCCTTTTGATTGATGAACTTTCTTTCTGTTTTTAGTATTATCTATACCGATTCCATTATCTTCAATTTGAATAATTAAGGTGTTTTCATCAAGTTCAGAAATTCGAATTTCAATTTTCGGTTCATCTATTTCTTTGGTAAAAGCATGCCACAAAGCATTTTCTACAAATGGTTGGAGGATCATGGAAGGGATGATGAAGTCGGCAAATTCTTCTTTTTCGTAGATGATTTGTAGGTCAACTTCGCGAAACTGTCTCACCGATTCCACTTCACAAAAGATTTGATTCAGTTCAATTTCTCTTTGGATAGGAATATACAAGTCTGAGGAGTTGTTAAGCATCAACCTGAAAAATCGAGCAAGATCACTCACATACATAAAAACTTTTTTCTTGTCGCCCGACAGGAGTCCCTGAATCGTATTGAGTGCATTATAAAGAAAATGGGGATTCATTTGGGAAGTAAGCGCATTCATTCTCAAAGTCTCGATAAGTTTTTCAGTTTTTAATCTTTGTGTGGTAATCTTGTTTCTCCTTCTAATAATAAAGATCGCAACCAGAGCTATGAAAGCTACTATAGAAGCTGAAAACCACCATCGAGAGTAAAATGGGCTTGGGACTTCGAAAAACCGCTCCTCCAAATAGATCCACTTTTCATTTCCAAATTTTAATCGAACTCGAATGGCGTATTCTCCTGATTTTAGATTTGAAAGCGTTAATTTATTCGGGTTAAAATCGATGAATTCCCCTTTGTTTAGGCTGTATTGAGCATATACTTTTACTAAAGGATTTAATTGATTCACCTTTATGGCAACAAATATTTCCTCTCTATCCGGGGAGATTTGGAGTTTATCATTGTAATCAATGTGTTTGGTTTTCAGTTTCTCGCGAATCAATGAAATGGGAATAAAACTCACGCCTGTTTCTGTTGCAAGAACAATGGTGTCCTTAAATTTTCGAATCTCTTCGATATTGGAGCTTTTTAGTCCATTTGAATTATTGAAAATGTAGCTTGAATTATGTTCTAAATCAAAAACTTCCATATAGCTTTTGGTACCGATAAAGAGTAAATCATCATCTTTTAGAAAACATTTTAATGAGCTTTGATGGTTGGAATAAATAGTGTCGTACTTTCCGCTTTTTAAATTGAATTTGAAGATGTTTTCAGTTGTAGCGAATGCGATGTGGTCTTGATCTAAAAATTGAGTTTCGATTACTCGGTTTTTGGTTTGTATTAAGTTCGTGGAGTTCCAAAGGTTGTTTTTGATTTCGACATGATTCAATCCAAATTCACCATAAACAATATAATTCGCATCGTCTAATCGTAAAGTTCCAAGCAGACCTTTTAAATGCACAGTGTCACTCTTTTGATCTGTTCTGGAGTGAAAAGAAATAAATGCTCCATTTGCCTTTACAAATAGTTCTTTCGTTTCATAGACGAAAGTTTGCGGACTGCGATAAGCGATAGGATGACTAGAAATTAAACTTAAGCCTTTTATCACACCTAATTTATCTAATCCAAAAGATTTAAATTTTTCCTTATAAAACTCTTTGAGAAAAAGAGGTAGTTTAAAGGTGTCTATTGGAATGATCTGATTGTTCGTTATGACATTTATAGGGTCTTTATCTACATGATTTAATGAGGTGTAAAAGAGTCCATTCTTGTGCGGGTAAAGATGTCGAACCTTGTTTCTTGTTTTGAAGTTTTTGATTTTATAATTTGGAAAAAAGTGGAGTCCGCCTTTTACCTCAGGCACCCAAAGACCCGACTTTCCTTTTGAAATGATACCGGCAAATTTACCCTTGAGTAGGACGAATTGATGTTCAAGTTTTCCTTGTTTGATTTTGAAAACATTTACCCCTTTAGTTCTTGTAGATACGAATAATAATGAGTCAATTAATTGGACTGATACGATTAGGCTTGAATGATATTTATTTCCTTTCAAAGGTGGTAAAGTGTGAGTTCGAATCTTGTTATCATGAATTAAATAAATGACATCTTTATTGAAGTATATGCTATCTGAATTGATGGCTTTTCCGTAGTGAGCGTCTATGCTTCCCATACTATTTACTTGAAACTTTTTACCAGCAAAATGCATTTGAAAAGTATCATTGATAATAGGGACAAAGCGTTTCATGATCTTAGCTTCTAGATCAATAATCAGGTTATTGGTCTTTTTATTAAATTGATTAATTCGACCTTGATTGTCAACTGTAAAATATCCATCATCAATAAGAAGAAATAGGCTATCATCTGTAAATTCAAAATCATAAAGAATGGAATATTTTAATCGTCCAATTTCCTTATTGAATTCATAAGGCAACAATTCATCATCTTCCAAATAATAGAGCCTCTTGTTTGAATATTTGAACCAGAGTTTGCCGTTGCTGATTTTCATTCCAAAACAACTTTCGCCTTCTTTCACTCCTTTAGGTGTAATCAGTTCAAAATTTCTTCCATCATAAACCGATAAGCCTAGATCATGGGCAATATAAAGTTTGCCATCCTCTGTTTCATAGCAGGCATAAACCTCATTTGTTGGTAGCCCGTTGGTATTATTAAAATTGTAGGATTGCGGTTCTTGAGCGAATAATCCCTTGCTCAAGAATAAAAAAAGTAAGGTTGCTATTGTAAGGAAACTCCTCATTAATGGAACCAAATATAAATGAAAAAGGCTCAGTATACACCGAGCCTTTTAAATATTTAGAGGAAGTGGATTAAGCTACCACGTCCATATCGTCTAGAACTTTCATAACACCTCTAACTGCAACAGCAGATTCTTCAAGAAGTGCTTTTTCATCAGCATTTAAATCCAATTCGATGATTTTTTCGATTCCGTTCTTTCCTAAGATTACTGGAACACCTAAGTAAATATCGTTCATTCCGTATTCACCAGTTAACCAAGAACAAACTGGGAAAACTCTTTTTTGGTCTTTTACAATAGCTTCAACCATTTGAGCAGCAGCTGCTCCTGGAGCGTACCATGCAGAAGTTCCTAAAAGCTTCACGATCTCACCACCACCAAACTTGGTTCTTTCGATGATTGCATCTAGTTTATCTGCATCTATCAATTCAGTTACAGGAATACCTCCAACTGTTGTATATCTTGGTAAAGGAACCATCGTGTCTCCATGACCGCCCATCAATACTGCTTGGATGTCTTTTGGAGAAACGTTCAATTCTAGTGCAAGAAAAGATCTGTATCTAGCTGTGTCCAAAACACCAGCCATTCCAAAAACTTTAGAAGAATCAACTTTTGCAGTTAAGTATGCGCAATAAGTCATTACATCTAAAGGATTCGATACACAAATAATTTTCGCATCTGGAGAGTGTTTGATTACATTTTCTGTTACCGACTTCACGATATTTGCGTTTGTCGCGATTAAGTCATCTCTGGACATACCTGGTTTTCTAGGAAGACCAGAAGTAATTACCACTACCTCTGAACCAGCAGTTTTAGAATAATCATTTGTAGAACCTGTAATTCTTGAATCATATAGGTTTACTGGTGAAGTTTCCCACATATCCAATGCTTTTCCTTCAGCAAAACCTTCTTTAATGTCAAGTAAAACGATTTCATTGGCAACTTCGTTGTGTGCCAATACATTTGCACAAGTAGATCCAACATTACCTGCACCAACAACTGTAACTTTCATGTCTATTAATTTGTTTTAATAATTATATCAGAAAAAAATAACCCTTTCGGGTGCCCACGAAAATAGTGCAAACTTTAGGATTTTTCAAGGCTTATTAACAAAAATGTTTTGATTAAATTTCCGAAATCAATTTTTTTGTGGAATAAATTTGGCAACCCTCAAAAAAAAGTGTCGTCTTAATACAGAAAACTAAGTGGAAACAGACAAAAGTGAATTAGAACGTATTGTCAGAGGCTGTATCCAGAAAGACAGTAAATGTCAGGAGGAACTGTTTCGGATGTTGTACGGGAAAATGATGTCGGTTTGCATGAGGTACTCTAGAGATGAAGATACGGCTCAAGAAGTCCTCCAAGTTGGTTTTATTAAGGTCTTTGACAAATTGGAAAAGTATGATTTCAATGGTTCCTTTGAGGGATGGGTCAGAAGAATTGTAGTAAACACCGCAATTGATCATATCCGGAAAAGCAAACGAGATCCCTTTTCATCCTCTGAAGATTATTTATATGTAGAAGAAGATGAAATGGCAATTGAAGATGATGCCGAACAAAATGTAGAGTTGAAAGCCGCTGAGGCAATGAAGGCTTTGCAGATGTTGTCTCCTGCTTATCAGGCAGTGTTTAACCTTTATGTGATTGAAAATTACACGCACAAAGAGGTGGCAGAAATCTTGGGAATCAGTGAAGGTACTTCTAAATACAATTTGGCTAAGGCAAAGAAAAAACTGCAGGATATCTTGCAGGATAAGATTGTTGGAATATAAATGCTACTATGAATAATTTAGAATCGAAATTCAAACAGGCGCTGGAAAACCATGAGGTGGATTACAATCCGCAGGCATGGGATGCCTTCAAGCAGAAGCTTGATGCACAGCCATCTGTTCCGAATGGAGGTTCGAAAACACTCGCCAAACTCGGAATTGCTGCTACCGTAGTGACGACTTTGTCCATCGGGGCTTATTTCTTATTTAATGGATCTGGTTCGGATGCTGGGTCTGCAAAGAATCAAAACGATCAGGTGAATGTGATCGAAAACCAATCGGAAAACAATCAAAAAGATCAGAAAGATTTAATGGTGAATAATGGAGGGGGAAATCCTGCGGTTATTAATCATAATCCTTCAGATAATCATAATGATGAGGTTATTGAAGAAATTAAAAATGAACCGTATAAGTCACCAGACTTGAATGAAGGTGATCAAAATACGAATATTGTTGATTTCAAATTTAATCCTGTTAATCCGGTTGTCAAGGATGAGAATAATCTGGTTCCAGACCACAATCCCAATAAATCGGACGAACAGAAGTTAGTGCTGAATGCCAATTTCTCTGTTAACGTGATTTCAGGATGTGAAGGTTTAACTTGTCAGTTCTCTCCAAAACAAGACCAATCTTATAAAGGTGATTATGTATGGGATTTTGGGGATGGAACATTTTCAAAAGAAAGAAACCCAAGTCATACTTATGATAAACCTGGAAACTTTGTGGTAAAACTGGCTCTTAGATCGGAAATCAATAATGAAGTTATTTCGGATCAGGCTCAGGAATATATTACGGTCTATCCAAAGCCAAAAGCAAGTTTTGAAATTGATGAGATGTCAAGCGGAACTGCGATTCCAGAATATGATTTCATCAATACAACAGATCGAGCTACAAGCTGGATATGGACATTCGGAGACAATGCTTCAAGCACGAAAAAGGATCCATCTCACACTTACAGAAAGAAGGGGATGTACAAAGTAAAATTGACTGCTGAAAATTCGTTTGGATGTCAGTCAGTTTACACGAAAACAGTTGCTGTTGATAACGATTACAACTTATTAGCTCCAACTGGGTTTACTCCAAATGGGGACGGACTGAACGATAATTTTATCCCAAAGGCACTTGAGATCATGAATGCGGAATTTACGATGAGTATTTTCCATAAGAATGGTCAGCTTTATTACGAGACAAATCAAGTCTCTAGACCTTGGGACGGAAGATATATGATGGACAATCAAAATGCGCCTGGAGGGGCATATGTATGGGTTGTTCAGTTAAAAAATAAGAATGGAGAAACTGAAGTTTATAAAGGTTCAGTGACACTATTAAGAGATTAAACAAAGCTCAAAAGCAGGATATTTCTTGCTACTATTAACTTGACAAAAACCCGAAATCGTTCGATTTTGGGTTTTGCTTTCTTTACCAACTTCCAGCTAAATCAGATTATAGAATTTCGATTTTTAACAAAGATTGAAATGATTGTTAAAAAAGGGGGTGAAATGTTGATACATAGTTTTGGAAAAAACGCAGCATTTCCTTACTTTATGAGATATTTGACGTTATTATGACAAGGGCTTAGGAATTCATCGTCTAAGCCTTTAAGAATAAGAGGATTACTACAAATTTGTTATTTTATGAGATTGCTACGCTATCTAGCCCTTTTCTTATCTGTTTTTTTCTATGTTGGCAAATCTGCTAACGCATGTGACGGATTCCAAGTAAATACCATTTCAACCACATACATCGGTGGTGGTGTCTATGAAGTTACGATTGAGTATTGTGAAGAAGTTTCAAACGGAGCAGGCGCGTCTGTTCATGGAGTTCTGGCAATCATCAATGGTGCGAATATTATTTCCACTTCCACGCCAAGTATTACAAGTGCAGCAACTGGGGTAACCATGAATTACAATCAATTGACTGCAAATACTGCTGAATGGGGAGATTGGGATAATGATGGTGCGCCTATATTCATGGATGATGGTGACCCACAAGAATGTTTTACTTTGGTTTTACAAGTAGATGCACAACCGACATCGGTAACGTTTTCAGGTTCTTCCAATAGCACTGCGGTTGGATCAGGTTTTACTTTATTGAACGGAAGATGGTCATGTAATGAGACGGTTAACTTTCCACCTCCTACGTGTTCTGCTAGTTGGACAGCTCCTGATGTTTGTAGAGGTGGTGGTCCAGTGGATTTAAACGCTACTACAACTGGGAATGGAACTTTTAGTGGTCCGGGGGTGAATTCAGCAACAGGTATGTTTGATCCAACTGGATTGACAGGAAATATTTCTGTGACTTTTACAGTGGGAGATGCATTATTTAATTGTACTGAAACTCAAGTTATCCAAATTATTGACCTTGATCCAGGTCTTGTTGATGCAACAATATGCGACGGGGATTGTGTGCAATTTGACGCTACTGTTGTTGGTGCAGGAAATACAACTGATTGTATTTATACTTTATTACTTGAGGATTCCGGATCAGATGGCTGGGGAGCAGCAAA
>JAUICI010000214.1 GCA_030427935.1 Bacteroidia bacterium
CGAGTGTGATTCCTCTACAAGATGAAAGATTGAGAGAGTTGTTTCAAAAAACAATCATCGATACGGGTAAGTTGCAAGCGGATTATAAGTGGACAAAAGACAATGTCTTGGAAATTAAAGGTGAAGCTCCGATGGCTTTGCACACTTTTATTCTGGAAGCTGAAAAGCATGGCTTAAATGTGAAATACACCAAAAACACAACGATAGAAATATTCTAGGAATGACAAGTATATTTGAAAATCTTACCAATCCCGCTTTGTTATTTTTCATTTTGGGAATATTTGCATCACAGGTAAATAATGACTTAAAAATCCCAGATAATTCTTCCAAGTTCATCTCAATTTATTTATTACTCTCTATTGGGTTCAAAGGGGGACATGAGTTGTCTCATAACACTGTCGATTTTGAGGTGTTTGGAAGCATGTTTCTGGGATTTTTATTGGCTAGTATGATTCCGCTGATCGCCTTCTTCATCATTAAGAGAAAAGAAAATGTGGAGAATGCGGGTGCAATAGCTGCTTCATACGGTTCGGTGAGTGCTGTCACATTTGTAACGGCCATTTCTTTTCTAGATTTCGAGCATGTGGCTTTTGGCGGACATATGATAGCCGTAATGGCCTTAATGGAAGCTCCTGCAATCATTGTAGGAATTTTGCTGATACGGATGCATAACAAGGACACAGAGCAATCGTCATCAACCAGTTTAAAATCAATACTCTCGCATTCAATTAATAATGCAAGTGTTTTACTGATTATTGGGAGTTTAATCATAGGTTTTCTTGCAAGTGAAAGACAGGCTGAAGGATTGATTCCATTTACAACCGATATCTTCAAGGGCTTCTTGGCGGTTTTCTTATTGGATATGGGGATTCGAGCGGGAAGAGAGATTGGAAGCATGAAGAAGAATGGTCCATTTCTGGTTCTTTTCGCTTCTGCAATGCCTTTTGTTCATGGTTTGATTGCCCTTTTATTAGCCTCAATCTTTACAAGTGATCCTGGAAACCTGCTACTGTTTGCAATTCTTGGTGCAAGTGCTTCTTATATCGCTGTTCCAGCTGCAATGAAGAATGCCGTACCACAGGCAAATCCAGGCTTGTTTTTACCCATGGCATTAGGGATTACCTTTCCGATCAACGTGATTATTGGAATACCTTTTTACTTCTTCATTATTTCGAAGATTGTTTAATCTGGCGTTTATGCTCGGCTTAGTGCTGAGTTTCTTTATATAAGTTCTAACAAGTAGAAACCCCTCAGCGGAGGGGTTTTCTTTTTATATCTTGTAATGTAATTTCTCTTTTTCCTCTTTTTCGAACTCAAAATTTAATTTCTTGACAATCTGTTGAGAAAAATGATCCTGTTTTTTGATTTCAACTCTAAAATGAGATTGAATCTCGCGAATGAAAGCTTCGACCATTTTAAATCCGTATCCTTTGTTTCGTTCAGAAGGGGCTATTGTCCAACTCACTTTGGGCAGAGGATTCTGCAAAGCTTCAGCACGAATGGTTCCAATGGGTTTTCTATTGACTTCAGCAATATAGATTTTCAAATCTTCTGAAACTAAACCCCGAGATTTGAGCCAGTTTTGATGCTCTTCTACAGTTATTTTGCGGTCGCTTTCGGTATTTTGGCGGGTTAAAGAGTCATTCCTCCAAAGAAGCAGGTTTTCCCAATCTTCGTATGTTGCGGGTCGGAGGATCACTATTGTTTTACAATTCTTGTCTGATAGACTAAATTAGACCCATTAAAAATCCATACAATATATATTCCAGGGTCAAATTCTTTCATTGAAAAGGAATGGTATTCATCTACTGATCGGTTTGCTATTTGTTTGCCACTGATATCAAAAATTGAAATTTCATAGGAATCATTTTCATTTAAACCATCTATACGAATCGAGTGATTTGTGGGGTTGGGGTAAATCAGAATATTGTTGTGTTGTGTAAGTTGTTCAATTTCAGAAAGGTATCCAAAGAAAAAATCTTTACAAAA
This sequence comes from Bacteroidia bacterium, assembly GCA_030427935.1. GTDB lineage: Bacteria > Bacteroidota > Bacteroidia > Flavobacteriales_D > Crocinitomicaceae > JAGQYP01. The sequence continues at coordinate 1,990 of JAUICI010000214.1, forward strand.
AAGATCATTTGTCCGGACAGTGTCTAAGTTTCTATTTGGGTGGCTTACATAAGCGCAAATATTATATCCAAGGCTATCGGGAAGAAACCACCAATCAATTCCTTCATTATACAGTGTATCCATGATTGAATCTCCTGGCAATAACATAATTCCTGTTACCTCTTTCATAGTCACAGCGTGCCCGCATATAGGTCCAAATGTGGTAACCAACCTGTTAAGTTTATAGCTTGTAATTGTGTCAGTTCCGACATTTTTAATGACGCAATTAATATTCATCCGCAAGGAATTATTTTGTTGATCTATATTAATGGCATTTGTTGTGATATCCACTAGCGCAATATCAGAATATTTTCGATTGACCGAGATGCTTGATTGTCTTGAGTGGTTATAAAACCAAGCAGAATTATATCTGGCTAATGGAAATTGTGCTACTTCTGAAATTTGAGTTGAATTAAAATCTCTTTTCACACTTTGACTCCCAAATATTTCAGCAGAATCAATATCTGAAATATTAAAACCTGGATCTAACTTCAAGACATGTGTGTAGTTGGAATTTGAACTATTTACTTGAATGGATCCATTTAAAATTTTTAATTGTTCAAAATTACTGAATCCATTATAGTTTCTTGAATTTATTAGACTAAAAGAATTATCAATTCTATGTAAACTATCATTTGTTATTATTAGAATTTCATTGTTATAAATCTTTAGATCTTTGATGTTTTCAGTAAAGGAAATTGAATCATCAATATTTCCAAAATTATCTATCCCATAGACTGTATTTTGATAATAACCAACAACATAATAGCCACCTAATTCTTCAAGGGCGTATAATTTGGGGACTGTTACCAATAAAGAATCCTGAATGCCTGAAACATATTTTTTTACCCAAGTTGTATTACCAAGCACTTTATTAATAATCAAAGTATTCGGGTTAGGAAGGTTTAAATCTACCAATTCATTTCCCGAATCATCGACCACATCAATCTTATTGATTTGTATAAAATTTGTATCGTAAACTCCAATATAAAATTGGTCAGGTGAAGATTCACAAATTACTGTCTTACCAAGAACGTACAAGTGTTGACTCACAGGTTCAAAAAACATCTTTCTAACTTCTCTTGTATCGTTAGCATCAACAAGAGTTGTTACGAATCCTGAGCTGTCGATTCTGTAAAATTCAGTATGAGGCCCCAGCTCATGACTATAAAAAACATGAGAAAAAGTATACTCATCATTACAAAATATTGAGATCGGTGTTTGGTTATATCTTTTAACTACCGAGAATTCATAATTCAATCCTTGCCCCAAAACTAGGGAGAAAGTAAAGGACAAAAACACATATAGCGATATTGAAGTTAGCTTTAACATGGAAAGGAAGTATTGATTGTAATTTACAAGTTAATAAATACTTGTAAATTAGTCAATTGATACCTCATTTTTAATCACTTCTTCACATACTGAGTCAGAATAACAATATGCTGCCCATCCACTTTACCTTCGATTTGTTCAGGGTTATCGTGTACCAAGGAAATATTTCTCACAGCTGTTCCTCTTTTCGCCGTGAAATTGGCTCCTTTTACATTGAGATCTTTGATAAGTACAACGGAATCACCAGCATTTAGAATTGCACCGTTTGCATCTTTATGAACAATTTTATTCTCATCTTCTTCAACACCATCACCAGAAGCTTTTGCCCATTCTTGTTCATCCTCTTCTAAATACATCATGTCTAGAAGATCTCTCGGCCATCCTTCGGCTTTCAATCTGTTTAGAAGTCTCCAAGCCATAATTTTAACCGCCTGATGTTCTGACCACATCGCGTCGTTCAAACATCTCCAATGATTGGCATCCATGGATTCAGGATTTTCAATTTGCGTTCTGCAAGTCGAACAAGCAATTAAATTGTCTTCTTTTGGTTCAACCGAAATCGCTTGTAAATCTTCTTTCGCTCCGCATAATTCACATGTGGAGTTACTTCTCGTTAAAAGTTCTTGTTCTGTTAGTTTCATTTATCTTCAGTTCTAAGTTCTAAGCTTGCCCTGAGCCTGTCGAACGGGTTCTATGCACAGATTTGAGTTTTCAAATTACTCCTCTGGCTCCTTTCTCTTGCTCTTGCTACTGCTATATTTACTTTTAATACTTAATAATTCGATCGGTGCTTTGATGAAATCGATCGGTTTAAGCCTTGAGTCACCGACTTCTTTCCAAGTCCTTAATGGAACTTCCAATGCCTGATCATTTTCCAATACTTTTGGATGGTATTTTTTAATTCTAAAAATCAATTCTACATCGAAAAACCACCTGCTTTTAAATGGATCTCCGAATAATTGTCGAGCTAAATCTTTATGAATCAATTTTGCTCCGCATTGGGTATCGTAAGTCGCTTCGTGAAGCATCAAACTTACCACCGTAGCAAATACACGTCCCATATAATGTCGAATTCGATTTCTTTCAATATGGGCACCTAATCGAGCTAATCTGATCCCCATTAAAAACTTGAGGTCTTTCCCTTCAAGAATATGTTTTCTTAAAAACAGAAGCTCTTCCAAAGGTACAGAAAGATCCGCATCGATATAGCCAATAAAATCAAAGTCAATCTTTTTGCCGATGCAATGATTGACTCCGGATCGGATGGCCTCTGCTTTTCCTTTATTTTGATCTAAAATGAGGTAATTCAGTCTTTCTTCACTAGAGCAAATTGTTTCTAAGAGTTCTTTCGTTCCGTCTTTGCTTCCATCATCTACGAATAGAAATTCAAAATCAGCATTTTGATTTGTGAAATCTTTAAAGGAAGAGGTATCTAAACGCTTCTCTTCATTAAAGCAAGGTACTATGATTAGGATTTTTAGATTCATTTTTTTCGAGCT
>JAUICI010000215.1 GCA_030427935.1 Bacteroidia bacterium
ATCTGCCACTGAGCATTTGCTTTATTTGAAAAAGAAAAAATGGAGAGAATGAGAAGGGAGCCAAATAAAAAATTTTTCATTTCAACTATAATTTTAGGATTTAAATTAATTCCTAAACTACAAGACAAATCCCCTAAGTCGTTTAAAATTTCAAAGCGATGAACCTGAAGTATTTATATTGTCATGAAACTTGAATTATACGTCATAAAACAAAAAAAGCGACCCTCAAGTCGCTTTTAAAATATTTCGATTGAAATTTACTTATTCAAACAGCCTTCTTTAGCTTCCATGAATTTTTCCATTCCCATTTCATCTTGGATTTTATCGCATTTGCTAACAATTTTCATTGCGCGGTCTTTCAAATCATCTGAACCACCGCCTTCACGCATTTCTTGTTCAACTTTATCCATTTCAACGTGACATTTACACACGTCCCATTCTTCTTTTTTTTCTTCTTCTCCTCCACATGAGGCTAGTAAAATTCCCATCACAGGGATCAATAACAATTTTTTCATAGTCTACATTTTAATCGCATTAAAAATACAATTTTCTGATTATGAATCGAATTACTCAAGAACAGATCATTTATTTCTTTGTTTATTTTTGTGATGATGAAAGAGGCTTTATTCGGTTTTGCAACTCCCTGGATTGTTTATGCGGTAATTACTTTTCTACATTACTTTCTCCCGGGCAAATGGGTGGATGGTTACGTTAAGAATCCGGAAACAGGCAAACCCTTGCGGTATCGATTAAATGGAAGACTGGTCTTAATCTTATGTATAGCGATTTGGTATGCGCTTGGTCATTTCGAAATCCTTTCTTTTGGTTGGTTTTATAAAGTTCGCTGGTGGAGTTTGGCCGGTGCTTTTGCGATGGGAATCTTGTTTACGCTTTGGATCGTTTTACCTCACCCACCCGTTCGAAAAAATATTTTAGCCGATCTTTTTCTAGGTAGATTGGAAAACCCACAGTTTAAAAACGGACATATCGATGCCAAGATGTGGTTGTATTTGGTTGGAGCCATTCTACTGGAAATCCATGTTTTAAGCTTTAGTGCCCATCATTACTATTTGTTTGGAGACGCTTTTAATCCTGGTGTATTTCTGTGCGCAGGTATGGTAACTTATTTTGTTTTCGATTATTTAAGCTTCGAAAAAGTGCATCTATGGACCTACGATTTTTTTGCTGAAAGAGTCGGTTTTAAATTGGGTTGGGGTTGCATCATTTTTTACCCCTACTTCTACTCCATCGCCATCTGGGCTGTGGTTGAAAAAGCCAATCCGGGTATCGAAATATGGCAGTTGATTCTTTATGGCATCGTCTTCCTTGGTGGTTGGTCGCTCGCACGTGGAGCCAATATGCAGAAGTTCTTCTTCAAAACGCAACCGGAAAAGAAATTTCTTGGCATTCAACCTGAAACTATTTCTGATGGAGAAAAAACCCTTTTGGTCAGTGGTTTTTGGGGCTTGAGTCGACATATTAATTATCTAGGTGAGATTTTGATGGGAACTGGAATTGCACTTGCGGTTGGATTCCCTAGTCTGATCTGGCCTTGGTTGTATCCCTTGTACTATGTTTTATTGTTATTCCCTAGACAGATGGATGATGACAAGCGTTGTGCTAAAAAATATGGACCGCTGTGGAATCAATACACGAGTAAAGTCAAATATCGAATCATTCCTTATATCTATTAATTTTCTTAATTGCTGATTTTCAGTATATTTTTCTTAAATTTTAGAAAAAAACACTACTCATGAACTCGGAAATTATGCAATACATGCCCTTCATTGTTGGAGGAGGCTTTTTACTGATGGCCATTATTATTGTGCCTTTGGTGCTTCGAAAAACTCGAAAAGCGAGACAAAAAACGAATCAGATTCAAGAAGATTTTAGGAATAAGATTATTGAGCTTGGGATGACTCCAACTGAAAATGGAGCACATGGCATGTATAAAGGTTATGAAGTCGATTTTAAATTGATCATGGGATCGAATCGGCAAGCGCATAAAGACATCATGAGCGAAATGGTTTATGAGCAAATTACTGGTAAAGACTGGTTTGGAAGAGGAGATTACGGACATCATCACGATATGTATTATCCGACTCTACATGTTCAGGTGAAAACGAAAAATCCTTTACCAAAAGTGGCTTTAATTGAACCCAATTCCTATTGGAAAAACTCAGATGAATGGCTGAATAAAGGAAATACCACGAAAGGCTGGGATAAAATGGAACTAGACGCCAAACCTTTGTATAAAAAGGCAAAATTTTATGGTCAGAGTGAACCCGCAGCTCAGAAAATGTTGAACTCAGATCAATTAAAATCTTTATTGAAAGATTGGGCTTATCCAGATATTCGAGCTGAGCAAAATGAATTACGATTGACTTTAGACAATTCGAATCTGATACCTTTCTGGGGATTCAAAAGAATCTCCAATACGGATTATATCTGGCAAGGAGTAGATATCGCGGTTGAATCAGCCAAAGCTTTGGAAAATTAAAAAAGCACACCTTATTGGCCGTGCTTTTGCGAATTAAGTACTTTTGTTTATCTATTTCGATTTACAGGTCTTTATGCCGAATGGGGCGTATAGAGGGCAAAAACTAATAAAACTTGTTAGTAAGAAAACCCCAGCCAAAACCAATAATACGATTCCAAGTGTACCTGTAATCACATCCAAGAAAAATAAAACTCCGATTGCCAATGCAATCAATATTCTAATCATTCGATCTGCCGATCCCATATTTGCTTTCATGTCTTTCAATTTAATTGTTAGAACAAATTAACCTGATAATCAGTTCATTTTCTGTGACCGCTATCACAAATCCAACTGAAATTTATCAGCTTACCTTTTTATTATCTTTTTCACAACTGACTGAGAATCTGATCCATAAAAGCGAATCAGATAAATCCCCGAATCCATTGAATTTAAATCAATTTGATCTATGGATTGATTATAGATTTTAACCACTTTTCCAATTGCTGAATACACCTCGATTCTCTCGGGAACAAAGATCCCCATATTCAAATTAAAAATTCCTGAAGAAGGATTGGGATAGATTTCAATCTGATTCATCAAATCAAATTCGTCCACATCCAATAAAGGACAATCGACAACAATGTCATAAGCAGAACCCGAACCATCATCAGCATCTACGACAATGTAATACGTGTGTCCGGCAACTCCATTTGCCAGAGAAGCATCTGATGAGTTTACAGTACCTACACAATCATCGGGATCACAAGATTCTAGTATGTAAACATCCAAATCACCGGTGAAATTAGAGATCGTCACATTGAAAATACCATCGTAACTCGGAGTGAAGGTATGCACTCTTTCAGGTCCTGTCTCCGTCCAGGAATTACATGCATAGCTATCAATATTTGAAGCCGCTGATGAAGCTGGACCGGAATAGACTTGCCCGCAGTTTAGAGTTACCGCATTCGAACAATCCAAAGTTGCTGTACTGTCGGCACACTGTGAGTTCGCGATACAGATTCCTGTATAGTATTTATGCAACATTTCGCAGTAATCAATTCCGTGAATTTCTCCCCATTGTTCAATGCCTCTCTGACACATGCCCACTCCATGACCATAGATATAACCAGATACTCCAGAAGTTGAAATCGTCACATTACAACAAGGCGTTTCCGAAGTTGTACCACAACTTGGGTGACCCGAGCAAGGTCTGGAAAGTAAATAAGGAACAACAGAACCCGTTAGATTACAATTGGAATAGGGTGCCCAAGTCCCTTCATTGGCATGTTGAGTATAATCTCCATTACAACGCGCCGAATATTTCGCATCGATCACGGTTCCATTGTATAAAATAATTTCCGTTGTTGTTTGCTGCGATCCTTGAATCGCCGTTGCATTTGGTGTATCGTGGTAGGCTTGACCAATATTCACCGGTAAACCCGACAAATGCCTGTTCATGGAATAAGTTCTAGCCGCAACCGCTTGTGCTTTTTTCACATCCACATTGGTTGTGATTCCGCCCAATTCACCTTGAACAACACCGGCCACATAATCATCAAAATTGATCATTCCTGTAAAACCACTTCCAGAGGTCGATCCATTGTATCCATTCACCAAATTCTCCACATAAACTTGAGTCGGCACATTGGCGTAAGTACAGCCATTTTTCATGGATGGGGCCGTATTTTGAAGCACTTGATTATGAGTTACGTCCTCAAATTTGGCCATGTCTTTTTCTAGTCTAAATTGGGCCGTTTTTTCTTCTATCAATTGCTCCTGAGCTGTGGTTGGATTTTGCGGAGTCAGATGAAAATTCAAATGATTATTGGTCTCTTTTTGAATCTGAATGAATTGTTTGATTACAGGTTCTTGACCTGGAAAAGCGACTGCTACAGCATAATAAGACAGCTGATCTGCTTGACCAAAATTCAGTTCAAAAAAGCCATTTGCATCGGAACTTGTTTCTTCCATAAGATCTGCCTCTAAAAAAGACTTGATCGAAGTTAATCCGTTTGGTAATATTTCAGTTTGATAACGATACAAACGAACTTGAGCATACGCCAAATTACCTTCAGAAAGGAGATCCTTCACGTCTCCCGAAATGATTGTTGGATTTGTTTGTGAGCCCGCATAAGAGGCCAAGATCAGAAACAATCCGAGTACTAAATTCTTCATAGTGTGAGTTTTAAATCTTTACAAAGATAGTTTTGAATGAACACTTCGACAACACTATTAGATTAGTATCCTTAAATTTCAATACTGAAATAACCAAGAAGGAAAGGTGAACTAGCTCGACGGTCAAGCTTAAAGGCTTATACTGAGTATTAGACCTTACCTTCTTTGG
>JAUICI010000019.1 GCA_030427935.1 Bacteroidia bacterium
CATGAGTCGTTGTATTGAGTTGGCCCAAAAAGGTCTTGGTCACACCTACCCTAATCCATTAGTGGGTTCAATCATTGTACATGATGGCAAAATCATTGGCGAAGGTTATCATCAAAAATATGGCGGACCCCATGCGGAAGTTCATGCGGTCAACTCGGTTGAAGATCAAAGTCTTTTAAAGAAATCTACGATTTATGTGACTTTGGAACCTTGTGCGCATTTCGGTAAAACGCCCCCTTGTTGCGATTTAATCATCGAAAAACAAATTCCTAAAGTTGTTGTTGGAATAGTAGATCCTTTTGCTCAAGTATGTGGAGAAGGAATCAAAAGAATGCGTGAAAACGGAATTGAAGTTGTGATTGGAGTTTTAGAGGAAGCATGCACGAAATTAAATAAGCGATTTCTCTGGAACGTCAAAACAAACTTGCCCTATGTGATTTTAAAATGGGCCGAGACTAAAGACGGATTCATGGATCGCGATCGAGATTCGGAGGAACAAAAAGTAAACTGGATCACATCAAAATCAACCAAAGCCATCACGCATACATGGAGACGAGAAGAAGCGGGAATTTTGGTTGGAATCAACACTTTATTAAATGACGATCCGGAGTTGACGGTTCGAGAAATTGAGGGGTTGAATCCTGTTCGAATTATTGTTGATTCCAAATTAAAAATGAACACTTCGACTTACTTCGGCTCCGCTCAGCAACCACCGCTCAGTGCAGGAAATGAATACTTCGACTCCGCTCAGCACAAGAAATTCAAAATTTCTAGTCTCGACGGAAAGAATCTGGTCTACAACTCCACTAGAAATTCTGTTGAAGGTAATACCGAATACATTAAACTTGATGATTTCAGTTTGAAGAATATTCTTTCGGATTTAAACCAAAGAAATATTTCTTCGATCATTGTTGAAGGTGGATCTCATACAATCAATCAATTCATCAAAGAAAATCTTTGGAATGAAGCGAGAGTTTATAAATCCAGAGAAGTTGAATTTGGTTCTGGATTAAAAGCCCCTTCCCTACCTGAGAATATGATTGTATCTATTTCGGAATTGGAAAAAGAAAATCTGATTCAATATAAAAATCAAGACAAATAAAAAACTAAGCAACCATCCAACTTATCAAGGCGCCGGATTCGGAATCACCTTATGCACTTCTTCAATCGCATTCAATACATCTTCGCTTAATTCGATTTCTGCCGAACCAATATTTTCTTTCAATTGATCCATATTTGTTGCCCCGATGATATTCGATGTCACAAAAGGTCTAGAGCTCACCCAAGCTAGAGACATTTCAGCTAAAGTCATCCCGTTGTCTTCAGCAATCTTGAGATATCTTGCTGTGGCTTCCCAAGAGTTTTCACTTCTATATCTTGCCATTTGAGGGAATTGATTCCATCTATCATTTGGGGTATCTAACTTTTTGTGCATTTTTCCAGAAAGTAATCCGAAAGCCATGGGTGAATAGGCCAACAAACCACATTTTTCACGAATTGCCATTTCGGATAATCCTACCTCAAAAGTTCGATTCAGCAAATTATAAGGATTCTGAATACTCGCCATTCGGGGCAAACCATGCATTTCAGATAAATGCAAATACCTACTCATCCCCCAAGGGTTTTCGTTTGAAATACCGACATGTCTCACTTTACCGGACTTGATCAATCCATCCAATGCCTCTAAAATTTGCTGAAAATTATCCTCCCATTGATGATCGATATCCGTTACCCCACGAACACTAAACATGTTCATTTTTCGCATGGGCCAATGTAATTGATACAAATCCACATAATCGGTTTGAAGTCGTTTTAAGCTATTGTTGAGTGCTTCCATCATCACTTCAGGCTGATACCCTTTTCCATTTCGAATCCAAGTCATCACCGAAGGTCCTGTAATCTTAGTTGCCAAAACTATTTTATCTCGATCTGAGCGATCTTTCAACCAGGTTCCGATATATTTTTCAGTAAGCCCTTGCGTCTCTTGAGTTCCCGGAACAGCATACATTTCTGCCGTATCAATAAAATTGACTCCATTCTCAAAAGCATAATTCAATTGCTCATGTGCCTCTGTCTCGGTATTCTGCTGACCAAAAGTCATGGTACCCAAACAGATTTTACTTACTTCAATATCCGATTTACCTAGTTTGTTGTATTTCATTTTTCCAATTTTGAGTTTCTAAAATAACATTTATATCAATCACACAAGGAAATATTTGTTCATATCGTTTTAGAGGATTTGAGATTCTTTCGAAACAGTTTTCGTTGAGTAGACTTCACCAATGTTAATATTTCTTAACAAAATCGATTTCGGCATACAACTTGTTTTTCAATAATCGTTTGTATTTTCGAACTAATCTAAAAGAACATGAAAATTCAGTTTGACAATTTAATGCCGCATCCTCTAAAGGAAATTCCTCATGGAGATACTAGTATCTGGAAAAACGGATTCACTGTTGAAGGTGATGAGCGCGTCATGCTGAATGCACATTCGGGTAAAGGAAAAACCACTTTTACTCATATTGTAGTCGGAATTAGAAAGGATTATGATGGCAAGTGTTTAATCAATGATCAGGACTCTAAAAACTTTAGATTGAAAGATTGGGAAAAGATCAGAAGAGAAAAGATAAGTGTGGTTTTTCAAGACTTGCAGTTGTTTGATAAAATTACGGTCAAAGAAAACCTACTCATTAAAAACAGGTTGACCAATCATAAAACTGAAGCCGAAATCAAAGAAAGACTGGACCAATTTGGTTTACTTCATAAATGGGAAACCAAATGCGGCATCTTATCCATGGGTCAGCAACAAAGAATTGCCATTATTCGCTCTTTATTGCAGCCATTCGAAATGATGATTTTAGATGAACCCTTTTCTCATTTGGACAAAGAAAACCAGGTTATTGGAATCAAAATGTTCAATGAAGAGGCGGAGAAAAATGGCGCTGGTTATATCTTGACTTCTCTTGGGGAAGATCATGGGAATAAATTCACTAAAACCTTATACTTATAGAGATGCTGAGCAAATTACTTTTTCGAAATAGAAGAAAGCTATCGCTCTACATTTCATTCATCGGAGCGATTTTAGGAATCAATTTCCTTCTTCTAACTACAGAGATTTATCAAAGAATCAACCATATCCTTGAGGCTGAAGAAGTCCTAGGAAAGAATACGGTCATGATTCACAAGATTGTTTCCGAACAACATTTGATCGGACTGGGGTCCACCGATTTTAACGATACTGAAATCAAAGAATTAAGAGACAAAGGTTTTTTAACCAAAGTATCTCCAGTAAAACTCAATCTTTTCAGCGCTTCAATTGGTTTGCATGAATCCATGGAAGGGACAATCCCCTATTTCAGAACCGATACTTATTTAAACGCGGTGGCAGATGAGTTTATCGATACAGATCGATCGCAATGGCACTGGGATGAGAATTCGGATTTTGTGCCTGTAATCATGCCGAAAGTGTATATGACTATGCTGAATCATGGTTTTGCACAATCTTATGGAATGCCTAAAATTTCGGAAGGAATTGCCAAATCCATTCTATTCAAAATCGAAATTGATTACAAAGGGAAGACGCATAAATTCACCGGGAGATTAGTTGGTTTCTCACAGTCGATTAACTCCATCCTAGTTCCAGAATCCTTCATGGACTTTTGCAATGAGCGTTATGCTGTCAAGGATAAAATCAACCCGTCTCAGTTAATGGTTCAATTTGATGAAGGGGCTTATGGTCAGTTTTCGGACCTATTGGAAGAAAAAAGAATGGAAATTCAGAAGTCACAATTTGATTTGGCAAAATTGAAATCCATTTTAAATATGGTGATTTATTTTATTGGAATAGAGGCCTTACTCATCATCATTTTAGCCATAAATGGGATTACACTTTACAGTGAATTAGTAATTACTAGAGCCATGTATGAAATTCGGACCTTATTGAGAATCGGTTATGGAATCAATACGATTTTGATGAAGTTTACCCTTTACTTCTTCTTGAGATTTTTGATTATTGTGGTTGCAGCCAACTTATTGGTGTTCCCAGAATTTGCATTTTTAGGTCCGAAAATCAAACAAATTGGGATGAATCCGGATTATCAAATATCCGAACTCTCCATTATCATTTCTGTTTCGATTTTAATAGGAATGGTAATTTTGAATTATATTGGAACGCGAATCACATTGGTTCGAACCGGAAAAGAAAAAAGTTAAATATTTGTTAATGTAAGAACGAGGCGGATTTTAGCACGTCTTATGGATATAATCTTAAAATAACAGACAAAAACTACACACTTATGAAGATGAAATTTTTCTTATTGATCGCAATCGTTTTGGGAAGCTTTTCGAACTCCTTTGCACATAAGATTGAGGTGAGAATGACAGGTATGACAGATACCGTGTATTTAGCGAAATATCGCGGGAAGCAATTATTGTATGCGGATACGGCTATTTCAAAGGCAAATAAAGCCGTTTTTGATACTGGAAATCAAGAAGATTACCAACCAGGGATGATGGCTTTCCTAACAAAGGATAACAAAGGTTTTTTCCAATTCATTTATAATAATGAAGACATCACCATCGAGGCAACGCTGGATAATGCCATGCAGAATGCGAAGGTGATCAAATCAGAAGAAAACAAGCAGTTTTACCAATATTTAGCTGAGATTTCGAAAAAGAAAGAGCAGATGAAGCAAATTCAGATGAAGCTTTCAAAAGAAAAGGATCCAGCTAAGAAAAAAGCTCTTGAAAAAGAAAGAGATGATTTTAATGAGTCGGTAAGACAATATCAATTAGACTTTGCTGCAAAGAACAAAGAAAAGTTAGTTGGTGCTTTCATTAAGATGTCAGTCGATATCAAAATCCCAGACAAACCTGAGGGAGAAAAAGATGATTGGCAATTCCAGTATTATTTGAATCACTATTGGGATCATGTGGATTTCTCCATGCCGGGGATTCAAAACGCAGAAATTTTACATGCGAAGTTTGAGTATTTCTTCGGAGATAAATTGTTATTAGCTCCTGATTCGATTATCAAATATGCAGATATTGTTGTAGGAAAAACAAAAGAAGGAACGCAGATGTTTAAGTTTGTGGTCAACTTCATCACAAGTACTTACGAGAAATCTAAGATCTTAGGAATGGATGCTGTTTTCGTTCATATGGCAGACAAATATTATTGTCCACCAGAAAACTCTAAAGCCTTTTGGATGTCGAAAGAACAATTGAAAAAATTATGCGAAAGAAAAGACAAGTGGGCACCACTTATTTTAGGAGCAAAAGCCCCTTATTTGAGACTACCAGATTCAACAGAGAATAATTGGATTGCTTTCTATGATTTAAAAGCGGACTACAAAATCCTGTATTTCTGGGATCCGGATTGTGGACATTGTAAAAAGTCGACTCCAAAACTTCAAACCTTGTATGAAAAGAAATTCAAGGATCGAAATATTGAAATTTACTCGATCGGTAAAGCACAAGGTGAAGATTTCGATAAGTGGAAGAAATACATTCGAGATAATAATCTAACCTTCATCAATGTAGGTTTAACAAAAACTGTTTTCGAAAAAGCGACAGATGATGCCTCTGGAGGTGCAGGACAGTTCTACCCGCACTTTATCGAGAAAGGTGTAGATCAAAAAACACTTTTAAGAAGATTGAATCAGTCGATGAACTATACAACAACTTATGACATCTTCTCAACTCCAAGAGTCTTTGTATTGGACGCGAACGACACGATTATTGCGAAGTCATTATCTATCGCTCAGCTAGAAGAATTCCTAGACAGAAAACAAGGAAAAGAAGACGCGCCTAAACTTTTCCCAATTGAAGAGGAAAAGCAGGATGAGAAAATTGAGCATTAAAAGAAGCAAATAAGATATCAGATTAGAGAAGCCCTGACTTTTGAGTTGGGGCTTTTTCATAAAATTAAAACAAAATTGAGCTTGCGATTCATACTTTACATAATTGGATTAAATCTCCTTATGGCTTTTACTTTTTTAGGTGAGAGGAAAATCAATTGCTCTACTATTGCTTCAATTAAAAGATATACAGACTCCCTGGAACGAAATGATTCTGCCTATTTGGAAGCAAAGAAATTAGGCTTTGAAATTGTGGGCTATGAAATCAGCTCTTGTGAGCGAGAATTCTATGATGTCAGAGGCAATCGCATTATGGAAATATCGAATAATCAAGACACGATTATTTACGTTCTACAAATTGGTAAAAATTGCTGTGGTACGGTTCGCTATCATATCGAAATAAAAGATTCCAACACCATCAACTTCGTCACCAAAATTGCACCCTATTCTGAAATGTGTTTTTGCGGGATGTGTTGTTTTACGGCCAAGTTTAAACTATTCAATCGATCTACACTTAACCCCAATAAATTCGAATACAACGGTATTCCTATTCCCTTTTCTGAAAATCCAATACCAGAAGAAACCTCCGATACTAGCTATTATCCTACAGGCGAAATTCACACGATTAAAAATTGCCGTTACGATCAAATTGAACTGTATCGAGAATATGACAAAAAAGGAAAGGAAATCCAATCTGAAATGTACACGCGTCAGGGGCAACTCTTTCATTTCAAAAAAAGATAAAATTCTTCCTACCAAAAACGTAGAACTTAGAACCCAGCACTTAGAACTAATTTCCCTACACTTTCTAATTTTGACTTAAAAAAATTATATTTACCACAAATTAAAAATCAAAAGAAACATGAAGATCTCAAAACTCTTATTTGCTCTTCTAATTGGAGCGGCTTTGGTATCCTGTAAAAAGTATGGTGAAAACCATCATGAAGTTCCACAATCAGCTAAAAATGCATTTTTAGCAGGTTATCCCGGAGCAACTGATGCAAAGTGGGAAAAAGATGGTGATATGTATGAAGTGGAATTCAATTACAATTACACAGAATACGAAGTGACTTACGACAAAGGTGGATACATCGTTGAAGTCGAATATGGAGTAGACAATAAATTTCTTCCTGCAGGTGTCCTTGAAAAAATCGAAGCGAAATACCCTGGTAAGAAAATTGAAGCAAAGTATGTTGAATACAGAAGATTTCCTTTCTATGAAGTAGAAATTTCTGACGATGCACATCATGGAGAAGGTGAAGAGCATGCAGATGAGAAACATGAAATTGAAATGTTCTTTACTGCTTCAGGAGAAGAATTTGATGGAGAGAAAAAAGTTGCTTGTATTGAAAAATGTCATGCTGGTGTTTGCAAGCCTGTTAAATCTTGTGGAGATGAGAAAAAAGCTTGTTGCAAAAGCAAGAGCGAGAAAAATGAAAAATGTTGTGATGGTGGAGATGCTCACAATGAAGCTCACAACCACGGTGATGTAAAAGTGGATGAGGAAAATCATGACGAGGATCATCATGAAAACAATGGAGATGCAGATCATCATTAATCCTTTTATATAAATTATTGAAAAGCACCAATTTAAGTTTGGTGCTTTTTTTGTTTATACCTATCTTCAATAACTCTTAATTTAAATTTTATGAAAACAAAAATCTTAATGCTAGCATGCGCTATTTTCCTAATCCCTACTCTTTCACAAGCGCAAAAATGGACGAAAGTCAAATCGAAAGAAGGAAAATTCGAGATTGAATTTCCAGCTGAACCAAAATTGGATAAGAAAGAAAAAGAGGATTCTAAAACTTATCAATATCAACTTACACACAATGATGTGATTTACATGGCGAGTGCAGTAGTTCACGATACTCCGCTTAATGTGAAGGGTTTAACCTCTGAATCTTTAGCTGAATCATCTCTAGACGCTTTTGCTGGAGTCATGGGTGGAAAAATTACCAAAAAGGAAGACTTTACGCTTGGTAAAAACAAAGGAAAAGCCTGTACTATAGAAAACAAAGAGAAAGGATTTAAATGCTATTACAAATGCATCATTATTGGACAAATTCAATATCAGTTCATTGTAATGAATGCACCTTCAGCAGATGATAAGAAGTCAAGAACTCAGTACTTCAAATCAATCAAAACGAAATAGTTGAATCTCATTTTTACCACATGAAAAATTATCTAATACTTATTATTGGGCTAACATTTTTCTTTGGATCAAATGTCCATGCTCAGAAATGGATAAGATACCAAAGTAAATCAGCAAGATTACAAGCTGATTTCCCGGTAAATCCGGAAGAAAAAATTGAGGATACGGATAAGGCGAAAACTTATACTGCTACGGTTACACACGACGGTTATGAGTTTACTGCTTCGGCGATGCTCTATAAAACAAATCTAAATGTAAAAGGGCTTTCTCAAGAAACTTTAGCCAAAACTTCTTTGGATGCTTTCGAGAAAAACTTGGGTGCGACTAAAGTGATGAGTAAAAACTATTACTATCGGCAAGATGTTGGTTTAGACGCAGAAATTGACACACCTGATTATGACAATACAATATTGTATAGAGTCATCGTTGTAGGTAAAACACGTTATGAAATTTCTGTGATGAAAAAATCAGGAAAAGCGAAATATGGACTGATGAAAAAGTTCCTCAATAGCTTTAAAATATTGAAGTAATCAATGAATGCAAAAAGTTTATTTCTTGCACTAACTTTTGTTTTTTCAACATTAACATTTGGTCAAGAATTAGACTCTTTTCTTCAAAAGTATTTTCAAAAAAAAGAAATTGCCGGTGTTATAGCCGGCATTTCTATTGATGGAGAGATTCGATTTACAGGTCAAGCCGGTTTCGCCGACATCAAAGATTCTCTTGTTTATAAGCTCGACATGCATACGAGAATTGCGTCGATCATCAAACCCATGACTGCAATAGGAATCATGCAATTAGTTGAAAAGGGGAAAATCCAATTAGATGAACCGATTTCAAAGTATATCAAAGAATATGCTGAAGGAAACAAAAGTAAAATCACCATAAGGCAAGTTCTGAGTCACACTTCTGGAATCCCTGGATACAAAAACAAAAAAGAAAAGGAGAATAAAAAAAATTACAAGAATTTAGAAAGTGCATTTACCATTTTTAAAAATCGAGATCTAGATTTTGAACCAGGAACGAAATATGCCTATACCTCTTATGGATATGTTGTATTGGGAATCCTTATTGAGCGGGTCTCAGGGAGTTCTTACAAAAAATACATGGGGGAAAATATTTGGACACCCCTATGGATGGTTCATACACAACCTGAAAAATATAAATTCAAATACGATTCAAAAGCCAAACTCTACCACAAGGAAAATGGAAAAATAAAAGCTGTAAAACAAACAAATATAAGTGATCGAATTCCAGGAGGAGGAGTACATTCTACCTTAAGAGACGTGCTCATGTTTGGAGATGGTATCGTTCTTCAAAAATTATTGAAAGATTCTACATTTCAATTGATGACGGTAGATCCTGGATTAAAAAAAGGAGGAAACGGATATGGTTTAGGACTGACATTATTTGGAAACAATCCGGATTTAGGTCCAATCTACGGCCATGGCGGAGCCCAAACGGGTTGTTCTGGAATTTTATTTCTCATTCCAAAGAAAAAAGCTGTGATCGCAGTTTTATCCAATACCTCAGGGGCGAATGCAACGGTTGGACAAATAGCGGTAGAGCTACTTCAATTTTTAAAATGAACTATCTAATCAATTGTTTTTTACTTATTTTTCCTGTCATTCTTTGGAACTACTTCTTTTTTGAGGACTTACCTAATCCTTACCAAGAAGCCTTTTTTTGGAAAGATATTCCAGCCTACATTTCAGTTCCTGAAAATATTTTAAGAATTCCCCTTTTCGTTCTCCCATATCTAATGAAAATTCAGGCTGATGAAAAAAAATTAGTCTTCTACTTCATCACTTTAACTTTATACATGGCAAGTTGGTGCATGCAAATTTATTTTCCTGAATCTGCATGGTCAGAATCTGTCATTGGGTTCACGGCACCTGCATTTAGCGCATTATTTATAATCCTTTCGATAGGATTTATTGGAAAGCAAGCTGTCTTTGAAAAATTTCCGAGAATGGATCTTGTATATTTTTCAATTGGAATTCCATTTATTATCTTTCATACTTGGCATGCATATTTAATTTATTCCAGATTATGAAGACACTAATTCTCATTGTATCCATTCTTCTAGCAGTAAAATTAAACGCACAAAACTATGATTCCTATTACACAGGAAACACTGTAGATGCGCAAACAAATCCAACTGGAGGTATTTGCTTAATGGGAGGTGCAACCGAAAATGATGAAGCCATGAAGTGGTTTCTTCAAAGAGCTAATGGTGGAGATATTTTGGTTCTTAGAGCTTCCGGATCTGATGGTTATAATAATTATTTCTACACCCAACTAGGTGTACCAGTAAATTCAGTTGAGACCATTGTTTTCAATAATGCACAAGCAGCCAATGATTCTTATATTCATCAAAAAATAAACCAAGCAGAAGCCATTTGGTTTGCGGGTGGTGATCAATGGGATTATATCTCTTATTGGAGAGGAACTGCAATAGATTCCTTAATCAACCTTGGAATTCAAAATCGAAATATTGTAATTGGAGGAACAAGCGCAGGCATGGCAATTCAGGGGAAATATTATTTCACTGCTGAAAATGGAACCATAACAACGACCGATGCCTTAAATAACCCTTATCATCCGAATCTAACTGTGGATTCAGTTTCTTTTATCCAA
The DNA here is from genome assembly GCA_030427935.1 of Bacteroidia bacterium. Lineage (GTDB taxonomy): Bacteria > Bacteroidota > Bacteroidia > Flavobacteriales_D > Crocinitomicaceae > JAGQYP01. Next base: position 10,654 of record JAUICI010000019.1, read on the forward strand.
AAAGATTATCTCAGTGATGTGATTACCGATACACACTATGATAATCCCGATAGAAAAGGAAGACATTTGACATTCATGGCTCGAGTTTATCAAGATTTAGGGACTGGCATAAAAGGAATCGCTTGTGAGGAGTACACTGCGGTTTGTATAGACGAAAATGGAATAGCTTCTGTTTATGGAGATCATCCCAATTATGATGACTTTGCCTATTTCCTTCAACCAAATTGTGAGGTTTTAGACCCAAGTCCAGAGATTTGCAGCACTGGCATTCCTTTAACATGGTCGCATTCCTCAGAAGCCGTAAAAGTTTATAAAGTTCCAGGAACTATGAATGGAGCAAATACTTTTGATTTAAATGATTGGCAAACAGGGTCAGGAGGGATCTGGCAAAATTGGTCAGTCACACCAAATACACTAGTCGAAGCCCCTTCAATTGCACCCAACTGTAATTTATCATTATTAGAACTAAAAAGGGATTTCATCATTTATCCTAATCCTTTGCATGATGAACTAAATATCGAGCACAACTTCGGCAGTTTTCAAGTTGAGATATTAAATCTATTAGGACAGCAGGTTTTATTTTTTGAAAATCAGAAAAAATTAAATTTGAGTAATTTGGATAATGGTTCCTACATCATTCGTATTCGAGCACACAGCCATATTTTCACCAAGAAAATTATTAAAAGGTGATTTCTTATCCATTTACTTTGCCAATTCAGAAAAATAGACGAATTTTGCGCTCTTATTTATTAACCGAGGTTTCGTACCTCAACTATTATTAACCGGGATTTCGTATCCCAAACAATAAAAATAGCAATGGCTACAAAAATTAGATTGCAAAGACACGGTAAGAAAGGTAAGCCGTTTTACCACATCGTGATCGCAGATTCAAGAGCAAAAAGAGACGGTAGATACATCGAGAAAATCGGTACTTACAATCCAAATGTTAACCCAGCAATTATCAACTTAGAGTTCGAAAGAGCTGTTGAGTGGTATGGAAAAGGTGCTCAACCAACTGATACAGTAAGAGCTATTCTTTCATACAAAGGGGTTCTTTACAAGTCGCACTTAAGTAAAGGCGTTGCTAAAGGAGCTTTAACAGAAGCTGAAGCTGATAAGAAATTTGATGCTTGGATGAAGGAAAAAGAAGGTAAGGTTACTGCCAAATCTGACAAATTAGCTGCTGATCAAGAAGCTGCTAAGAAAGCTGCTCTTGCTGCTGAAAAAGAAGTAAATGAAAAAAGAGCTGCAGATATCGCTGCTAAGAATGCTCCAGAAGAAATGGTAGAAGAAGCACAAGCTGAAGCTGCTGCTGAAGGAGAAGAAGCACCGGCTGCTGAAGCGTCTACAGAAGCTGCACCGGCAGAAGAAGCTCCTACTGCTGAAGAGGCACCAGCTGAAGAAACAGCGAAAGAAGAGGCTGCTCCTGAAGCTGAAGCAAAAGCAGAGGAACCTGCAAAAGAAGAAGCTCCTGCAGAGGAAACTAAAGAAGAAGGAGAAGATAAAGCTGAAGCTTAATTTTTTCGTTCAGGAATGAACAAACAGGATTGTTATAATCTCGGACACATCGCTAAGATCGTTGGGTTCAAGGGGCAAATTTCAGCCTTTATAGATGCTACAAATCCTTATGAATATTCAGAATTGGAATCAGTGTTTGTTGAAATCAACAATGCGCTGGTTCCTTTTTTTATTGACTCCATCTCGATCAATGACAAAGGTTTTGCCAAAATCAAATTCGAAGGTGTAGATACTGAATCTGAGGCAAAAGCTTTGGTTAAAAAACAACTATTCCTACCCTTAACCATTCTTCCAAAATTAGAGGGCAATCATTTTTACTATCACGAAGTAGAAGGGTTTAAAGTTCAAGATAAAGCAAAAGGCTTCATTGGTGAAGTCATCAAAGTTCTTGAGGTCAATAACAATCCTCTACTAGAACTTTCATTTGAAGGAAAAGAAATATTGATCCCGCTTCAAGATGAATTTCTTCTAAATGTAGATCGCCAAAACAAGATTTTGGAGGTGAATTGTCCGGAAGGTCTTATCGATCTGTACTTGGATGACTAAGTCGGTCTTCAATCTCAAACAATTTAAAGTTTCTCATGGAAAAAGCTCCATGAAAGTAGGAACAGATGCCATGATTCTGGGTTCGATTGTCCAGCACGAAAAGCCACAAAGAATTCTCGATGTAGGAACCGGATCAGGTATTTTAGCACTCATGATGGCCCAAAAATTTCCGGATTCTGAAATCTTGGGGATTGATATCCACTCCAACAGCATTGAGGAAGCAAAAGCCAATATTTGTCAATCGCCTTACGATAAAATTCAAATCCAAAAAATTGCTTTCCAAACACTTGCTCTAGACTCGAATCAATCTTTCGATCTGATTATTTCAAATCCTCCTTTTTTCCAAGATGATCTGAAATCAATCAACGAAAACCGAAATTCTGCTAGACACAACGATCAACTTTCTTTCAATGATTTGATCGAATCCGCGAAAAAATTGCTTACTCAATCTGGAAAATTTTGGTTTATCTTACCTACTCGATATCATTCTGAAATTTGTAGTTTGATCGAACAAAATCAATTGTATTTGAATCAATTAATCTCCTTAACAAATGACAATCAAGAAGAGCCTGTTCGATACATTTACTCCATTTCAAATCAAGAACTAGAAATCATAGAAAAATCGATGAATATCAGAATTAAAGGCCAATACAGCTTAGAGTATATCGAACTGACCAAAGATTTCCATGATCGAAAACTATAGTTTTGTTTAGCTATTTTTAATTTGTTTTAAACAAAATAGATTCTTTTCTGTTATAAAGGTATGTTTAAACACGTTCGTAACATGAAAATTATCTTAACATTTTTACTCAGTGTCATTGTTCTTTTCGGGACGGCTCAAGTTATTCTGCATTATAAAAACCAAAAAACTGAAAAAGTGAAATACCAGGTTCTTAAGACGTATGATGAATTCGAAATCCGTTCCTATCCGGAAAGAATTGTTGCTTCAACGGTCTGTGGTACTGGAAAATATGAAAACAACTCAAATAAAGGATTCGGTAAAATTGCAAGTTATATTTTCGGAGGAAATGAAGAAAATATGCAAATAGCCATGACTTCTCCAGTAAAGATGACCTTGGGAGATACTATGGAAATGAGTTTCTACATGCCGGAAGAATATGAGCCAGAAGATTTACCAAAACCCAATAATTCTGCAGTGAAAATCGACAAAGATGGGAAACAAATAATTGCGGCAATTCAATTTGGAGGTTGGGCCAACCAGGAAAAAATCGACTTTTATAAAAACAAATTAATCAAACTGCTAAAAAAGAAAGGACTTAAACACAATAACGACTTTGCTTTCCTTGGATATAATGCTCCTTATGAAATGCTAAATAGACGAAATGAGGTGATTGTGAGTTTAAAGGACTATAAAGAATAGGGAATAGAAATTTATTTCATTTAAATCCGAATTCCGATCACGCAAACATCGTCCAATTGCTCAAACTCTCCTCTCCATTTTTCAAATTGAGTTTGTAACAAGAATTTTTGATCTAAGATATCTTCATCCTTTATCTCGAGTAAGTACTTTTTAAAATTGGATGATTTCATTTTCTTCCCTCTATCGCCTCCAAATTGATCCGCATAACCATCAGAAAATAAATAAACCTGATCCCCTTTCTCCAATTCCAACGTATGAGTAGTGAAAGGTTCCGGCTGAGCATACTTACCTATCGGTTGTTTATTCGCTTTTATTTCTGAAATTTCATCTGATCCTTTTCGTATAACCCAAAGTGGATTATGTGCACCAGCGTATGACAGTTTTGTGCAAGAGTTATGAGTAACAGAATCTCCTGCCTCTTGCTGTTGCTCTAAACTGACGAGTGCTATATCCATTCCATCTTTTACTTCTTCCTCACTTTTCTGAAATTCCTCGATTACAATTTCTCTTGTTTTATCCAAAATCTGACCTGGATCAATTAACCCAAACTCTCGAACAGCTCGATTTAATCCATTATTACATACCACCGAAACCATGGCACCTGGCACCCCATGTCCTGTGCAATCTGCAGCGGCAATCAAAATTCCCTCGGAGGCCAAAGCCTTGGCGTAGGCCTCCATCCAATAAAAATCACCCGCTACAATATCTTTTGGCAAATACAATACAAAAGATTCCGGCAAATTCTTTTTAATGAGAGCATCCGGTGGTAAAATTGCTGTTTGAATTCTTTTGGCATAATTAATCGAATCTAAAATCTCTTTGTTCTTTTCTTCGACCAGTTCTTTTTGCTGTTCAGCGATATTTTTTAATTCATCGGATTGTTTTTTCTGCTCCTCTATGATTCGCTTTTGTTTTTGACTTACACGAAATCGATTAAAGATGAATATTCCAAAGACAAGAGACAGAATCAGACCTCCATAAGAGTAATAGGAGTTTCTTTTCTCTTGCTCAGCAATAAGCCGGCTTTGCTCTTTCTCCATTTCAGCCTTTGCTATTTCTGCCTCCTTCTGTTTTTTCTCAGCAGCGGCCTCTAATTCAGCCATTTTTTTTGCGGCTCTTTCTGAACTCAAACTCTCAACTACATCAATATAAAAGGACTGATAAAAATAAGCACTATCGTAATTTAATTTACTTGCATAATACCTCGAAAGTGCTTTACTCGATTCCTTAACTTCTTCCTTCACACCGATCTCTGTAGCAAAGATAAACGCTCTTCTATAGGTATAAAATGCTTTTTGATGTTCTCCCGTTTCATTGAAGGCCTTTGCCAATCGATTTAATGTCATGGCCTGCCCTTGAAAATCCTCAAGTTCCATTTTTAAGCTTAAAGACTTATTCAAAAATTCAATGGCTTTCTCGTATTCCTTTTTATGCAAATGATAACCACCAAACACGTCAAAATTCATTGCTAGCAGATAAGAATCCTTATTCTCCTCGGCAATTTTTAAGGCTTTTTGAGCATAATCAAATGCATCATCAAATGCACCCATTCGAAGATAAAGTTGGCCCAAATAAGTATAGGAATCACCTTGAGAAATTGCATCTCCATACTCTAAACTAGATTTAAAATTTCCCTCTGCTTTTTTAAAATTTTCTTGATCCATATTGATCAAACCAAAAGAATTATAGACTTCGGCAATCCCTTTTCTGTGATCTAATTTCTTGTAGATCTCCAGCGATTTAGACAAATTATCTATTGCTGTTGCATATTCCCCAGTGTAAATATGAAGGTCTCCTAGAAGAAAATAGGCTTCGGCTAAAATAGCATCGTAGCCTCTTTCATGGCTGACTTCAATCACTTGATTCAAGCGGTCTTTTGCTTCATCGTATTTATCTAAATAATAATTTGCTTCCGCCAGTTTATTTTGATAAACCCAATGCATTTGATCTTTTTCTTCGGTTTGATTAACCGCTTCCCGCATGACCGTTTCGGCTTTTGCGGGGTCTGATAATATGAGATTCAAATAAACTTTTACTTGTGTATCCTGATCATATTGTCCGATCAGATCTAAGGATAGATTCAAAAAAATGAAAATGATGACAAAACTTTTCATAAAAAAAGAATATGAAAACGGAATTTAGACAATTTTTGAATCCCTTGTATCACTTTTCTGTTTCTCTTATTCTCCAACGACGGTTCTCTCGATCTAATAAAGACTTAAACTTATGAGGCATGGGAATCTCCAATTTCAATTTTTCTCCCGTAATAGGATGTTCTAGCTCCAATTTAACGGATGACAGAAAAAGACCTTTACCTTTAAAAACCTCTCCATCTTTTCCATATAATTGGTCTCCAAATATCGGGTGACCAATCTCCGCTAGATGAATTCTCAGTTGATGGGTTCTACCTGTAATCGGATTTAATTCAACCAATGTAAGGTGTCCGTTTCTTAGCGAGGGAACTGATTTCAGTGCGCGAAAGAGAGTCAATGCTTCCTGACCGTTTATAGGGTTCTTGATTTTATTTTGCCCTTCGAGTTTACCCACAACAATGGCATTATAGGTCTTTCGAATTTCTTTTCTTGCAAATAAGTCTCCCAATCGGTTCAAAGCACCATAAGTTTTGGCTATAATTAAAAGACCTGATGTGGCAGCATCCAATCTGTGAACAGGTTTGGGCCAAGCAAGTTTGTCCGGTTCAGTTGACTCCTTCAAAACTCCGATCACTGCATTCTGAATTGTCCTGTACTGATTTCCACTTACTGGTATGCCAGCGGGCTTATTGATAATCGCCATATACTCATCTTCAAAAAGAATTTCAAGATCCAATTTATACGCTTTTGGTGCCTGTGTTTGAATGTCTTTTAATTCGATATAGTCTCCTTTCTGAACCCAATCGCCGGTTTTTCCTGGCTGACCATTCAATAGCACTTGGCCTTTCTCTATGGCTTTTTTAATCCCTTTTCGAGTTGGAATACTGATAAACTTGCCAATAAGATAGTCTGATAATCTTTCGGAAGACTCCAAGTTTTCAGCTCTATGCGACTCCAGAATGATCAAAACAATCTTGGAATGAAACGCGGAATCTTCTTCTGATATTCTTTGTATTTGGGATATTTTGAAGCTGTGATTTCCTCACTGAATACCGAACTATTGTAAAATAATACGATCAGTAAGGCTACTCCAATAACAGTCCAGTTGATCCATTGTCCACTTGCTGCGACACTAAAGAAATAAAAAGAAACCCAAATCATTTGTTCTCCAAGGTAATTAGGATGCCTCATTTTACCCCAAAGTCCCTTAGACAAAAAACCATCAGCATAAATTCCTTCCAAGTTCTCGCCAGAATTAATTTTCCTGTATTTCTCTGTTTGATACACAAAATGTTGCTGATCCGCAACTGTTTCCAAAACAATGAAAAACAACATAAATGCGGCCGCTATTAGGTCGATATAATTGATTTCAGGGTTCCTTGCATCCACAGATAATAAGACAGGCAAAGTAAACATGAATATCAAGGACATCTGATATCCACAGATGAAAAATAGGTTAAACAAAGTCCATGCAATTGGCTTGTCTTTGAATATGGCTTTATTCCTCAACACTTCCCAGCGGTAGTCTTCTTCACCTGTCCAAAATTTCCAAGAATACCCACCTCTTCTTCCAAAGTTGTAGGTTAATCTTAGTCCCCATATCGTAACTAAGCAAGCCATAACAACACCTCTTTCTGAAAAACCATCTAAATAGACGATATTCCAAGCATAGGCTATAGGAGCAAGACTCCAAACTTTATCTACTTGAGAAGTATTCTTTGTTAGTTCACCTATGATAAAACATGCTGCGGTAAGTCCAACTAAAATATAAATCGTTTGATTTAAGATCGCTTGTTGTTTGATCGTTAAAGGATCTGAAAAATAAATGGCAACCACTGGAACAAGAACTACAGTGATTATCAAAAAAACAATGGTTCTAGCTAAATTCATTTATTGTTTAATATTAAGATAATAGTTGCGTCCAAATGATCACTCCGATACCAAGAAAAACTGTAATTAAAACTAGCCCTCTGGTAAACTCATTCATTTGAAGTCTATTGTTAACAATGTAAAACAGAAATAGGTTCGGAATGATTCCGATAGTTAAGATCTTCAATCTCAAATCTGGCTGCTCCATCATTTTGTAATACAGCATTTTTAATGTTCCTCCAGTGCTTACTGCTCCTGCGTAAATGCTTAATACTAATAATGGCAACAAAACTGCAGCCAACATCCCAATAAATATGTTATCAAACTTTTCTTTCATCTCTTTTTATATATCCCACTGATTGATTTCTGCTATGGCGTGGTGCGCGGTCATGTCAAACTGTGTTGGAACCACCGAAACATAGTTTTCTTCTATGGCATAAACATCCGTATCCTCACCCCCATCATAATTTTCAAACTTTCCTGTGAGCCAGTAATAATCTTGTCCAAAAGGATCTTGTCTTTTATCAAATTTATCCTCCCAGTAAGCTCTTGCTTGTCTACAAACACGAATTCCTGAAATCTCGGTAATAGGCAATTTTGGAATATTCACGTTCAAACAAACGCCTTTTGTCATGCCATTCTTTAGTACTTCATTTGTAATCCTTTGTGCATAGTACTTCGATGCATCAAAATCTGCATCCGGATCGTGATCCAATAAGGAAAATCCAATTGATGGAATCCCCTCTAAAGCACCTTCCACTGCAGCTGACATCGTACCAGAATACAAAACATTGGTCGCATAATTAGCCCCATGGTTAATTCCTGAAACAATAATATCTGGTCTTTTATGAAGGACCTCATAAATAGCTAATTTCACGCAATCTACAGGTGTACCCGAACAGGTATAAGCTTCAACTCCTTTGTATCGGTCACTCTTTCGCAATCTCAAAGGTTTGTTTACCGTGATGGCATGCCCCATTCCGGATTGTGGTTTTTCTGGTGCTACCACCAAAATGTCTCCCAAATCTTTAACCGCATCAATCAAGGAAGCAATTCCCTTTGCATAGATACTGTCGTCGTTTGTAACTAAGATCAATGGTTTTTTCTTCATGATTTGAAATTAGTTAAAAAAGCTTTCGATAAAACTACAAGCTTCTTTTATTTTTAATGAATCAATGTTGGAAAGTAACGGTACTTTTCCTAAACATTTCAACTCATACTTTTCCAAAATAATTTCTTCGGTTGCCTCATTCGGTTCTCCGTTAAAAATGACTCCCTCAATTTCAATCCCTCTTGATTTTAAAGCCTCAATACTCAGCATGGTGTGATTAATTGATCCCAAGTAATTTCTAGAAACCAATATCGCTGAATCTGCAACTTTTGGAATTAAATCGATGATTAAATCACCTTTAGAATTTAAGGGAACCATCAAACCACCGGCTCCTTCGATAAGCAAATTGTTGGAGGTTTGAGGCGCTTCGAAATCTCCCAGCTCAATTTGAATTTGATCCACCTCAGCTGCAAAATGGGGTGATGCAGGTGTCTTGAGTCGATACCTCTCTTCGTGAAAAACGGAATCCTTATTTTGCACCCATTCACGAACTTTCATGGAGTCTGAATAATCCAATTCTCCTGCTTGAACGGGTTTCCAATAATCCATTTTAAACTTCTCCACTAGGATGGCCGAGATCACGGTTTTTCCAACCTCTGTTCCAATTCCTGTCAAAAATACTTTCTTCATTTTTCGGACTTTCTAAGCTTTAATTCATTCTCGAATCTACCGATTGAAAAACCTTTAAGTCAATTTTTCCTTCATGTATTTGGCGGTGTAAGACTTCTTGCACTTAATCAGATCTTCCGGAGTTCCTTCAAATACGATTTCTCCTCCTTCTTTACCACCTTCAGGGCCAAGATCAATGATATGATCTGCACATTTCAATACGTCTAAATTGTGCTCAATGACAATAAGCGAATGTCCCATTTTAACCAATTCATCAAAAGCAATCATCAATTTGGAAATATCATGAAAATGCAATCCAGTTGTCGGCTCATCAAAAATAAATAAGGTTTTTTCACTCTTTTTACCTTTAATTAAAAAGGATGCTAATTTGATCCTTTGAGCTTCTCCCCCAGAAAGGGTAGAACTGGATTGTCCTAAATTCAAATAACCTAAACCTACATTCTGCAATGGTTTCAGCTTATTGACAATCTTTTCTTCTTTGGTAATTCTTCCGCCTGTCTTTTTATGAGAGTCAAAAAAATCGATGGCTTCATCAATACTCATGGACAAAATATCCGAAATGGATTTGTCTTGGTATTTGACTTCAAGGGTTTCATTTTTATATCGGCTGCCCTTGCAGGTTTCACACTCCAAATGCACATCGGCCATGAATTGCATGGAAATAGTTACTTCTCCTTCTCCTTCGCACATTTCACATCTTCCGCCATCTACATTAAAAGAAAACCACCCGGCTTTATAACCTCTTATTTTGGATAATTGTTGTTGGGCATAAAGATCTCGGATTTCATCAAAAGCTTTTACATAAGTGACTGGATTAGATCTGGAGCTTCTTCCAATTGGGTTTTGATCAATGAATTCAACTTTATCAAACGCTCCCTTTTTGAAGGAAACCGAATCAAAATCTCCCTTTTTATCTTTAAAAATTCCAAGTTCTCGTGAAACTCCGGTCAATAAAATATTCTTCACTAATGTTGATTTTCCAGAACCTGATACCCCGGAAACACATGTCAACACATTTAAGGGTATATCCAGAGAAATATTCTTCAAATTATTCTCGCGTGCACCCTCGATTTTGATAAATTCCTTGGTCGTTCTCCTTTTCTCTGGAACCGGAATTTCCAATTTTCGGTTTAAATAATCCGCTGTCAAAGAACCTTTTGCCTTGAGGAGTTTCTGATGATTTCCTTGAAAAACAATTTCACCTCCGTACAAACCTGCTTTTGGACCAATATCTAAAATTTCGTCCGCTGCCTTCATGATGTCTTCATCATGCTCAACCACAATTACAGTGTTTCCGATTTCTTTGAGATTATGTAAAATATGGATCAATTTTTCGGTATCTCTAGAATGTAATCCAATCGAAGGCTCATCCAAAATATACATAGACCCCACTAAGCCTGAACCTAAATTCGTAGCCAAATTGATTCTTTGGGATTCTCCTCCAGAGAGCGAATTTGCCTGTCTGTTTAAAGTCAAATAGCCTAAACCAACTTCATCCAAATACCTCAACCTTGACTGGATCTCAACCAATAATCTTTTGGCCACTTTAGCATCGTGTTCTTCTAATTTCAATTGATCAAAAAGCACTCTCAGCTCTTTCACAGGCATCAAAACCAAATCGATCAAATTGTAATCTCCCACGCGAACGTAACTAGCGTCTTTTCGAAGTCGTGTTCCTTTACATGAAGGACATTCTGTTTTACCACGATAGCGGGATAAAAGTATTCTGTAGTGAATCTTATAAGATTTGGATTTGACATAATCGAAGAAATCATTGATTCCCTCAAAATTATGATCACCTTCCCACATCAAATCTAATTCTTCCTGTGTGAATTCAGCAATAGGCTTGTGAATGGAAAGTCCCGATTTGGTTCCTCCCAAAATCATTTGCTGCTTCCATTTAGACATCTTCTCGCCTTTGAACGGAGCAATAGCATCCTCATAAATCGATGCCTTTTTATTGGGAATAACCAAGTCTTTATCTATTCCGATAATCGAACCATAGCCGTCGCATTCTTTGCAAGCTCCAACGGGATTATTGAAGGTAAAAAAGTGAACATCGGGTTCCACAAATTCAATTCCATCTAATTCAAACCTATTCGAAAACATCTTAGTTTTTTCTTCCCCATTTCGAAGGATATGGCACTCCCCTCTTCCTTCTTCAAATGCTAATTGAACGGAATCGCCCAATCTTGAATTATTCTCATCACTTTCCTTATCGATCGACACTCGGTCGATCACGATAAAAGAATCCTCTATATCAATCTTATCATCCTCTTTTAGATCGGACAATTTATGAACAGCACCGTCTTTCCATAATCTTACATAACCTTGATCAATCAAAACATCCAAAAAGCGATCTCTTTTAATATCCGACTTGAAATGATTTGGAGCCAGAATCATGAATTTTGTACCGTCATCATGAGAATTCAAATAATCCACAACATCTGTAACCCGGTGTTTCTTTACTTCTTTTCCTGTCTTAGGGGAATAGGTTCTTCCAATTCTCGCGTATAATAATTTGAGAAAATCATAGACTTCGGTTGTTGTCCCAACAGTGGATCGAGGGTTATTTGTCTTTACTTTTTGCTCGATTGCGATAGCAGGAGAAATTCCTTTGATTTGATCAACTTCCGGCTTATCTAATCGACCTAAAAATTGTCTGGCATAGGAAGACAAACTCTCTACATAGCGTCTTTGGCCTTCCGAAAATAGAGTATCAAAAGCCAAGGAAGATTTACCCGAACCGGATAGTCCCGTAACAACCGTGAAATACTTGTGTTTGATGTTGACATCAATATTTTTGAGATTATGAACTCGAGCTCCCTTGATGCGAATTTCTTTGCTTTCAGACATGAAAACAAAAATAAGATTTTAGACGGAGAAATAGACTTCGAGTTCACCATTTGTATCAAGACTGATAAAATTAAAAATTAAAAGCACTATATTTGAGACAACAAAACTTTCCCCTATGAAAAAATTTGTATTGATCGGATTATTTGGAACAGTAGTTTTTGCATGTAAATACGACTACGATTGTTATTGTATTCAAAGCGGTTTAGGTGCTGGTGCTAAAACAATACTTAACTCAACTAGAAGTGTTGCTGAATCCGAATGCAATGCTTTCCAAATCGAACTAACGAACGATACAACGAATTTGGATACCACAGTTATCAGCTGTGATTTAGCTCAACAATATTAGGAGATGAAGAAATTCTTTTGGATTCTAGGAATATCCTATTTATTAGCTTCTTGTGGGTCGAATTATGAGTGCTTCTGCATTGCAGACGGACAAGAAGTAGGCTATCAAGAATATAATAATGTTTCCCGATCCAAAGCTGTTTCCAATTGCAAGTCTTACCAATCGGTCGTGAGATTATCACATCCAGGAGCTGTTTGCGCTTCTCCTTATTAAGTTGTTTTGTTGGACGGTTTAAAGACAAAGTAAAGGCGAGCGTCACACTCGTATCAAACCAAATCGTAAATAACCCATCATACCAATAACCAATAAATTGCTATTTTTAAGCTTCAACTATAACCAAAAGCCAAATAGCAAATTATGTTAATCCCTACCCTTTTCTGTTTCAATTTCAATGTTGGTGGACCTTACGGAGATTTAGGTGTTTTTGGGGTTGAAAATGGCGGCTATAGATACGGCTTCCAAGGTCAAGAGAAGGATGATGAGATAAAGGGTGAAGGAAACTCTGTGAATTATAAGTATAGAATGCATGATGTGAGGATTGGAAGGTTCTTTGCTGTTGACCCGATGTATAAAGAATATTCTTATTACAGTCCTTATGTGTTTTCAGGTAATGAAGTTATTGCAGCGGTTGAATTAGAAGGATTACAGCCATATAGGTTGTTTAACTCACCAGATGAAGCAGCTGCTAATTTTGGACAGCAATATAACCCGGCCTCTATACTTGAAGGAAGGGAATATGGAACAAATATATATGCAGTACATTCATATAAAGATGATTATACTCGTGCAAGTCAAACCCACTATTATTACGAAGAGCCAAATAAAGGAACAAAAGATGGTGTGACCGTACCACAAACTTGGAATAATAAAGGGGTTAGGGTAGCCACTGCACATACACATGGTGAATATATTGCACCATGGACAGATTTCATGGGAATTAATAGAGCTTATGAGAACAATAATTTTTCAAAAACAGATAAAGAAAATGCTGAAGAAAGAAAGGTAAATAATTATGTGGTAACTCCAAATGGTTCATTAAGAAGATATAATTATTCTTCTAAATTCGATGCTTTAGTGAGGACAGATATGCCGAGTGACCCAAAAGACCCAACACAATTAAACGATAATGACGTTATCCCTCTTTTTGAACGTATAAAAAAGGAAGAAGAAAAGAATAAAACTGAAAATTTGATTGATAGTGAAATTCAAGTACCAAAAAATGCAAATGGGCAAAGTGCTTCTTCAAAAAACAAAACTAACACAACATAAAATTTATGAATAAAAAAAATATCATATTATTTTGTCTAATTATAATTTGTATAAGCCAATCTTGCAGTGATAAAGCGGAAAAACTTACGGATAAGGAAAAAAAAGCATTAAAAATTGGTGAAAAGACTATTAAAGAAAAATTCGGTAATGCATTGTATTTAGCAAAAAGACCTTATAAAATATTGTCTAGTGGAAAGTATTGGATAGTACTGAGTGCTGACAATGATGGAAGAGAAGGAGGAGGAGGACCAGAAATAACCATAGACACTTCTACATATGAAGTTGTAAAAGCAGTTTTGGCAAAATAGCTGGGTAAGGGAATGTTGGTCATGTTCCGAACCCAGTTCCCAACACTGACACAATTCAAAAAATCTTAGATGGTCTAAAAAATCATTCCCAAAATAAAAAGGTCAAAAATGATTTTAAATATTTAGAAAAGGTGGTCGGAAGACTGCCTTTTGTATTACACGCCCCTATGATAGTCGGCAATTCCTAGCTCCTCTTTGTTTTTTAGGATGAAGAAGTACAAACCACCCATTGCGAAGAACCAAAGCAAAAGATTCTCCCAGTTAAACTCCAGTACCCAAATAATCTTGTATAGCCAGTAAAAGCCATATATGTTGTAAGAAGCCACATAAAGCTTTCTAATAGCACTTACTACCCTTCTTCTTATTCTTTCCTTTCTAATTTTTCCCATTGCAGATATGTTTTTTGTAAAGAATATTTTGACATGGTATTTGTATTATTCCAATAAGACAAGGTTATGATAGCGCCTAAAATGTTGAAAACAAGCGATTAAATGTGGATAACTGATGTGTTCCAGAAATGGGCTACTTTTTTTTCTCAGTACCTTTGTTTTGTTGTTGAAAAAACAAAGCCAGAGACTGAGCACTGGCTAAGTTTGGAGTTAACTCCGAAATATTTTGGTCTTTATTTCTGGAGGTAAATCTAACAATAAAGTTGAGTATGCTCAAGTAAGTACCTAAAAAATTTTTGCCATGCAGAAATATAAAAATTTAGGTCACAACTCAAATGTATATGCATTTGAGGCAGGTGCTGGCTATATATGGGTAGTCTTCAATGATGGAGGGCGTTATCTGTATAACAACAGCTGTCCAGGTCCAAATCATGTTAATAACATGATCAGATTGGCTTACCAGGGGCAAGGTCTCAATAGCTATATCGGCAGGGTTGTGAAAAAGAACTATGCCAGAAAGGTGGCATAATCTTTAATGAGAAAGCTGCTCCATCAGATGGGGTGGCTTTTCTTTTTATATAAGTCCCCCCCGCTGGTGCGAGCGTCACGCTCGTATCCGAATACTCGATTGCTTACCTCGTTACCACAAGAATCTTCGCGATAGCTGTATGGACTTGTGACAAAACAACCGAAGACAAAACTAAAAATTAACTATCTTGGAGCTTAATCAACCTTTAATGAGAAATCAATTGATGCTTTTAGAAAACTTAATTAATTGGAACACAAAGGGATTGACTTCGTCGAACTATGGTTTCGCGCACCAATCTGGATTGTTTGATACGAGCGAGACGCTCGCACCAGCGAAGTGCTAATTAATTATTTTGCATTCGGTATCTCCAAACCCCCAAATGTTGTAATTTGCCTCCATTAACTCACATGACCCTGATGCTTCTAGATAGGTTGTGTTTTCAAATATAATTGGATCATACATTACTCCTGAGTCCTGACATTGACACGTACGATCCTTTCTGCAGGAGATAAGCAATAAGCAAATTAAAGAAATTAGTATGGCTGTTTTCATAATTAGAATTATTTAGAAAGAAATTTTCCTTTTCATTAATTCTAAATTAAAATCAAACTCTAAATAAACACTTGCGATTTTCGCAAAAAATGAAAACAAGTTGACCAAACTTCTGAAACTTCAATCAAGAAAGGGTCAAACTACATATTACGCCTATACTGACCACCAACCTCAAACAATGAACTCGTAATCTGCCCTAAAGAACAATGCTTACAAGCTTCCATTAATTCCGCAAACATATTCTGATTTTGAATCGCCGCTTTTTGTACGTTTTGAATGGAATCTCCTGCTTTGCATTCTTTGGCTTTATGCAGATTATTCAGCATGTCTATTTGGTATTGCTTTTCTTCTTCTGTTGCTCTGATAACCTCTTGAGGAATAATCGTAGGCGAACCTTTCGAACTTAAGAAAGTATTTACACCAATAATTGGAAATTCTCCTGTATGCTTCAAAGTTTCGTAATAAAGTGATTCTTCCTGAATCTTGGATCTTTGATACATGGTTTCCATGGCTCCTAAAACACCACCTCTTTCAGTAATTCTATCAAATTCTGTAAGAACAGCTTCTTCAACCAATTCAGTCAATTCTTCAATGATGAATGCCCCTTGGATTGGGTTTTGATTTTTAGCTAAACCTAACTCTCTATTGATAATCAACTGAATCGCCATGGCTCTTCTTACCGACTCTTCAGTTGGTGTAGTAATCGCTTCATCGTAAGCATTTGTATGCAAAGAGTTACAGTTGTCGTAAATCGCATACAAAGCTTGAAGTGTCGTACGAATATCGTTAAAGTCAATCTCTTGAGCATGCAAAGACCTTCCTGAAGTTTGAATGTGATACTTCAGCATTTGTGCTCTTGAATTTGCCCCGTATTTTTTGTCTAAGGCTTTTGCCCAAATTCTTCGTGCAACTCGACCAATTACTGCGTATTCCGGATCAATTCCATTTGAGAAGAAGAAAGATAAGTTTGGCCCGAAAGCATTGATATCCATCCCTCTACTTAAATAGTACTCAACATAAGTAAAGCCATTGGCAAGCGTCAGAGCCAACTGCGTAATCGGGTTTGCTCCTGCTTCCGCAATATGGTATCCTGAAATTGAAACCGAATAGAAGTTTCGGACTCCTTTCTCAATAAAATACTCCTGCACATCACCCATTAATCTTAGAGCAAATTCAGTTGAGAAAATACAGGTATTCTGAGCCTGATCTTCCTTTAAAATATCTGCTTGAACAGTTCCTCTAACTTGCGTTAAAGTTTTCGCTTTAATCTCATTATAAATATTTGCTGGAAGTACTTGATCTCCTGTCAACCCCAGAAGCATCAAACCTAAACCATCATTCCCTTCTGGCAAATCACCTTGGTATTCAGGTCTAGCTAAACCATTGGCATCGTAAATTTCTTTTTTCTTCTTTTCTACCTCAGCTTCAAGTCCATTCTCCTTGATATACTTTTCACAATTCTGGTCAATTGCTGCATTCATGAAGAAACCTAGAAGCATTGGCGCTGGACCATTAATCGTCATGGAAACCGAAGTCTTTGGGTCTGATAAATCAAATCCTGAATACAATTTCTTCGCATCATCCAAACAGCAAATTGATACTCCGGAATTCCCAATCTTACCATAAATATCTGGTCTTAAATCAGGATCATTACCATATAAAGTCACAGAATCAAAAGCTGTAGAAAGTCTTTTCGCTGGCATTCCGAGAGATACATAATGGAACCTTCTATTGGTTCTTTCAGGACCACCCTCTCCGGCAAACATTCTCGTCGGATCTTCACCTTCTCTCTTGAATGGGAAGAGTCCAGCCGTATAAGGAAATTTACCAGGAACATTTTCCTGTAATTGCCATTTCAATACATCTCCCCAAGCTTCATACTTTGGAAGTGCCACTTTTGGGATATCCAGATGAGAGAGCGATTTCGAATGAGTTTCAATCGACAACTCTTTATCCCGAACCATGAATTTATAAATCGGATCTTTATATCTCTTTTTAACCTCTGGCCATTCCTCAATCAGTTTCCAGTTCTTTGGATCTAGATTCAGTTTTACTTTTTCAAATGTCTCCTGAAGACCTTTAATCAACCTGTCCTTATCCTCAATTTCTGTATTTTGAAGCGTTTCGATCGATTTCTGGATACCATACAACTCCTGAGCAACCTTTACTTGGTCCTCTACCCATTTGTCATAACCTCTATTGTTTTCTGAAATTTCAGATAAATATCTTGTTCTGTCTGGCGGTATCACAAAGATCTTTTCAGACATTTCTTTCGTTATTTCAAATGTGGACTTCAAATCAGCTCCGGTTTTTTCAACCACTTTGTCCATGATGATCTTGTACAAAGAATTCATCCCTGGATCGTTGAATTGAGAAGCAATCGTACCGTAAACAGGCATTTCATCCAAATCCTGCTCGAACAACTGATGGTTTCTCTGATACTGCTTTTTCACATCTCTCAATGCATCCAAAGCGCCTCTTTTATCGAATTTATTTAAGGCAATTACATCGGCAAAATCCAACATATCGATCTTCTCCAACTGTGTTGCAGCACCGTATTCAGGTGTCATCACGTACAAAGAAGTATCTGAATGATCTAAAATCTCGGTATCAGACTGACCAATTCCTGAAGTTTCTAGAATAATCAAATCGTATTTTGCGGCTTTTAGAACTTGAATCGCTTCTGCCACATGCTTGGACAAAGCTAAATTTGATTGTCTGGTTGCCAATGATCTCATATAAACACGATCATTTTTAATCGAGTTCATCCGAATTCGGTCTCCCAAAAGTGCTCCACCTGTTTTTCTTTTGGAAGGGTCTACCGAAACAACAGCAATGGTTTTGTCTTTAAAATCAATTAAAAATCTTCGTACCAACTCATCTACTAAAGATGATTTCCCAGCTCCTCCTGTTCCCGTAATTCCTAATACTGGAGTTGCCACTTTTTCGGCCATGGTATGAACTTCATCCAATACGGCTTTCGATTCTTCAGGAAAGTTTTCTGCAGCCGAAATGACTCTTGCAATATTTGGAATACTCTTTTCCTCTAACTTTTTGATTTCACCATTTAAATTTTGTCCAACCGGAAAATCAGCTTGTTGCACCAAATCATTAATCATCCCCTGCAATCCCATCTCTCTTCCATCATCTGGATGATAAATTCTGGTTATCCCATACTCTTGAAGTTCTTTAATCTCCTCCGGAAGAATAGTTCCACCACCTCCACCGAAAATCTTAATATGACCCGCACCTTTTTCCTTCAATAAATCATACATATACTTGAAGTATTCAATATGGCCTCCTTGATAGGAAGTCATAGCGATTGCTTGAGCATCTTCCTGAATAGCACAATTCACTACTTCTTCTACCGATCTGTCATGACCTAAATGAATCACCTCACATCCAGTAGACTGAATGATTCTCCTCATGATATTGATCGCGGCATCATGGCCATCAAATAATGAAGCTGCGGTAACAATTCTAACTTTATTCTTCGGTGTGTATGGTGCGATTTTCTCCATAATTAAGATTTGATATTCGATTTTTTCGAGACGCGAATATAAGCAATTTCCGATGAATTATGATAGAAAATAGGAGCTCAAATCCTACTCGATTTCGGCATCAGCAGGACAATCATGACATTTTTTCTTCCAATTCAATTCAACACCGAATATGAGCTTAAGATTAAAATCGTGAAGTGTACCTTCCTTTCTTTCCGCAGAATAAAATTCGTTAAGATCAGGATTAGATAAATCGATGTACTGAACAGTTTGATTTCCAGGCGTAAAACCTAATTCTACACCCACAGAATAATGCTTCATTTTTTTATCCATGAATGTTAACCCGAATGAACCATAAAAATTACTCCAAGTGGATCCTACTTTTTTAATCTTTGCAAATTCAACTGTGCGATCCTCCGGAAAAGAAAAATTGAAATCCGTTCGAAATCCTAACATGAATTCAAATTTCTCTGAAAAGGCATGTGCATAACCAATCGCGCCATTCACAACTTGCTTTCTTCTCTCTCCGTAAGCAAGAAAGTTTTGATTATCAAAAACGGAAGCGATCTCATCATCAGTGAGGCCTCCTGGAATTACCGTTAGATCGTTTTCAGGATTAAATAAGAGGTAATATTCCTGAGGGAAGAAATATTCAGAAGCTAAATGAAGCCAACCTTTCTTTCCTATTTTAATTCCAAATCCGGTAGAAATGGACCCAGGATATCTGGTTTTCATTTTAATTTTCTTTTGGGAATCGGTGAATAGAAAGTTAATTCCAGCAAACTGTGGAAAGTTCAAAACTTCGTTGTCTCGATTCACCTTTGCCTCTCCAAAAATATTGAAAGAGGGAATAGTTCCAGATAACCCCCATCTAAATTTGGGTAAACTAACAGCAATCGATGGTTTGAAAATTCCTTTGAAGTTGAAATAAGAGAAATCGACATTCGTTCTCAATGACGCATAATTTATGCCTCCGCCACTACTTGGAATCACTCTAAAACTTAAATTGTTAATCACGCGTTCTTCTGTAAAGGATAGGAAAAATGAACAACCAACAGAAAAAATATCGGTCACTTTATATGCCACGCTACCTCCTCCCCAAATTTCTGTGAATCTGTGAGAAGATTGATAAGAACTCGTAAAAGTTTCACTACCTCCGATACTATCAATATAATTCTCTTGTCCACTAAAACTGACCGTATAATCACTATTGAAAGCCTCTTTGGCCATTAAGATATAGCCAACCTTTAACTTTTTCGCTTTTTTGATTTTCAACATTCCCGCGATCAACTGAGGAAGAATGGTGAAATTGGTGGTATTTAGATTTAGATTCTGACCTAGTCCATCTTGTATTCGAATAAAACGCAAAGCAAAAGTATTCGCTGAAACACTTAAACCACTTCCGTTAACAAAAGCTAAAGATGCAGGATTGTAATAAATACTGGTATTGTCTTCGATCGAGCCAACTGCTGCTCCACTCAAAAAACTCCCACGAATCCCATACTGATTCGCCCAATAAGAAAATCCCTGAGTAAAACTTAATGAACTTAGAATAAAAGTAAGTATGAAAAGCGTCGATCGCATTCCACTAATTTACATTTCTTTCTCGACTAGATAATTATTCCGGGTTGAAGAATTCCGATTAACCAATTCAGCTATGAATCCGGTTAAAAACATTTGCGAACCAATAATCATAAAACTCAAAGCAATGTAAAACTCTGTTCTTTGAGCAATTAATTTTCCATCTGTATCGATAAAAAGCTTCATCACTCCAAGGTAAATTGCTAAAATAAACCCAAGAATAAACATTAAAGTACCCATGGCTCCAAAGAAATGCATCGGTTTTTTTCCGAATCGACCCATGAAGGTAACTGTAATCAAGTCCAAAAACCCATTCATGAAACGATTCATTCCGAACTTGGTCTTTCCATATTTTCTGGCCTGATGTTGAACGACCTTTTCTCCAATATTTTTAAATCCAGCAAACTTTGCTAAAACTGGAATATAGCGATGCATCTCACCATAAACCTCAACACTTTTTACGACGGATTTCTTGTAGGCTTTCAATCCACAGTTAAAATCATTCAAATAAATTCCAGAAAGCTTTCTTGTTGCCCAATTGAACAATTTTGTAGGGATGGTTTTCATCAGAGGATCATACCTTTTTTTCTTCCAACCACTCACCAAATCAAAACCATCAACAGTGATCATTTTATACAAATCTGGAATTTCATCCGGAGAGTCTTGAAGGTCTGCATCCATCGTTATCACAACATCTCCCACCACTTTTTGAAAACCCATGTACAAGGCAGCTGATTTTCCGTAGTTTCTCTGAAATTTTATTCCATGGACATTCTCATCTTTTGCTTGAAGCTCTTCAATGATTTCCCACGATTTATCAGTAGATCCATCGTCTATAAATACAACTTCATAAGAGAACTGATTTTCCTGCATTACTTTTTGAATCCATGCATGTAATTCTGGAAGCGATTCTTCCTCATTCAAAAGAGGTACAACTACTGAAATATTTTTTGAAATGCTCACGCGATAATTTATTTCTTTTTTCGGCTTTTCCCTGTTAATCAAATCCTTTATCTGACAACTGTCAGACAAATATAAAGGAATACGAAAAATAATGAGGAAGGATACTGATTTTTATGATTTATTTAATACTTTTGCGCCTCGGGTAAGTCTTGTACGACCAGCTCCTGCTGAATCCCCCAGGATGGGAACATAGCAAGGGTAGGCGGTTGTAGCGGTGCGATGCAAGTAGCTTACCCGTTTTTTTTTTACAAATAACTTTCTACCTGTTCTAAAGGCATCTTACTTTTAAAAAACTGACCTGTACCAGTTGCAGCAATATTTCCATGAGTATCGTATAGTGTACTTTTTGCAAAATATTCGTCAAACGACAATCGGATAACTTCTCCCACTGCTTTTATACGCCCAGATTTTATTGGTCTTTTTAAGTCAATATGAAACTTACCGGTAACTATGAATTGTTCGCTCAATTCTGACTGACAAGCAAAATAGGCGGCGTCGTCCAATAATTTAAAAAATACTGAACCATGCAAAAATCCTCCTGCATGAAAATATTTTTCCTCAACATCCAGTTCAATTTCGCATAAACCTTTAGAGATCTTAATTGAAAGAGTGTCGTAAAATTCATGCAATGGAGCAGAATAATACATTTTTTCAAGCTTTGAGTAGTGTTCTTTAGACATGAGTTGTTTTTTAAAATTCCCTTCTTGCTT
>JAUICI010000216.1 GCA_030427935.1 Bacteroidia bacterium
TTGCTCACATCATGGGTGGAGCTGTTGGGGCAGTTTTTGGAATGCAGTTTAAGTCGTCTGGAACGGACAATTCGAAATTGTAAATGCGGAATGCGGAATTATTTTAGTTTGAAAAACTAAGCGATCATCCTTACCATTGTTTAAAATTTCAAGCCTTCGAATTCTCTAAACAATCAAATATTGTAAGACCATTTCTTGAAATTTCGAACAACAGGGCTTCGATTGAACCTCGATAAACTCGGTCTACTCAGCCACCATAATTTATTATTCGATTGGGTTTGGCAAAATACAAATTAGACTGTATTCACAGGAAGTCATTTTGCCAAACATTAAAACCTCATTACTCACGGTCCTTGAGCAATACTGAGCTTGTCGAAGTATAGTCGAAAGGATTATTTCTGAGGGTGAATTCTGAGTGGTATTGTGTATTTAACGTTTACAGGTTCTCCATTATTTTTACCGGGTGTCCAATCCGGCATTTTAGATAAGACTTCCACACAATTAATTGCAATAGGGTGATCTTTATTTAATAGCGCTCTCACACCTCTTACCTTGCCCAATTTATCAATTATGAATTGGATATAGACAACGGACAACCAATCATCGATAATGATACCCTGAAATGAAATATTTTCAAATATATATTTAATCATAGCTGAATGACCACCAGGAAACTCAGGGGAAGTTTCTACAATCTCTGAAACATATAACCCCGTTAAAGTGTCGAGTTCACCTTGATTGGTAGAGTCTATCTGTGATGAAGAAAAGACTGAAAGACTTAAGATGAAAGACAAAAGGAAAATTCTCATAGAATCAAAGGTGCTATTTTTATTCCAAAGTTTTTTTAAACGCAGAGGCGCTAAGTTTTGCGCAGAGGACGCTGGGAAGACTTTGCGAACTCTGCGTAATCTCTCCGTCTCTGCGTTTAAACACAAAAAGTCAATAATTTCGAAATCCTAGATATGATGAAATAAAAAGACTTCTTCTCATTTTAATCCAAATTTAATAGGTACAATAACAAAAGCATCAATTGGTTTTCCTTGACATATCCCTGGTTCCCAATTTGGAAATTTCTCATATAGTTTCTTCACGGATGGATCAAAATCATTGTTTTCCAAAATCATTCTGAAATCACTTAATCTTCCATCTTTGTTTACAATGAAACCAGCATAAGCGGTTCCTTGCACGCAAAGATGATGGGGGTATTCTATATTTTTAATAATAAATTGCATCAATGAATCCTGACCTCCGGGAAATTCAGGTGATTTCATGGACCATCTGTACACTTCTCTTCCGGAAAGACTGTCTAAAAATGAAGCACATTCTTCTTTTTGGGTAAAGCTTGTGATGGACAATAGAACAAAGATGATAGACAATAGAGAGTTTTTCATAAACTCAAAGGTGCAATTTTTATTCCAAAATAGTTTTTTAAACGCAGAGGCACTAAGTTTTGCGCAGAGGACGCTGGGAAGACTTTGCGAACTCTGCGTAATCTCTCCGTTTTACTCGACGAAGCATTGCGTAGTTGAGTCTCTGCGTTTAGGCAATTGACTCCAGAGTGATTTCTGTAATCTCCGGCCAAATACCAATTCGTCCGGGGTAACCGATATATCCAAATCCACGATTCACATAAAGTACTTGATCATTCTCCTCATACCAACCCGCCCATCTTTTGTAGCGGTATTGAACAGGACTCCATCTAAAACCAGGGATTTCAATTCCCATTTGAGATCCATGTGTATGTCCAGAAAGTGTTAAATCAACGAAAGTTGGATGATCCAAGACGATTTCTCCGTAGTGGTCGGGATCGTGGGACATTAAAACCTTGAAGGTTTCTTCAGAAAGCCCGTTTAAGGCTTCATCTATGTCTCCATACTGTGGAAAAGGTTTATTTCCCCAGTTCTCCACCCCTACTAAACTTATTTGCTCACCTTTAACTTCGATCGTCTCATTCGAATTTCGAATCATCTTGAAACCGGTACTTTCAATTTTTTCAACGAGTCTTTCAATATTCGCTAATCTTTCTTCTTCGGAATCCCATTTGATATAGTGTCCGTAATCATGATTCCCCAAAACTGCATATTTTCCAAACCGTGCTTTAAGGTCAGTCAGCATATCTTCATAGCCCTCGATTTCTTCAGCTAGATTGTTGACCATGTCTCCCGTAAACAAAATGAGGTCTGGTTCTAAATCATTGACCATGTCAAACCCTTTTTGTACGGCTTCTTTACTGTCAAAGCTTCCAATGTGAATATCGGATAATTGCACAATCTTAAAGCCATCGAAACTACTAGGGACTCTTTTTGAAGTCAGACGCTTTCTATGAATTCGAAAATCGTATTTCCCATACATGATCCCGTACATCAATGAGAAAAAAGGAATCGCTGCAAAGCCGTAGGCCACATTTGCTACAAAACGTCTTCTGGATTCTATATTTTCTTTAGATAATTTCTTTGCTTGAATGGACTTTCTTGTAAACTGAATAAAACGATAGACATCTTCCCCAATGAGAAAAATGGCAATCACGAATTTGGTTACCCAGAAGACAAAAGAAGTCCCCATAAAGACCGTAAAAAGCATCGAAGAATTCAAAAACTTCGTCCTGAAAAGGAAAAAGGCCATGATTATGGTTACAACCAAGAAAAACCAGGAAATACCGTATACCCAGAGAAATATCTTCCTTGATTTATCCGTTTTATAAACGCTTTTCAAACTGAAAAACACATATACATCTATAATCAGAAAGAGGATTAAAAAAAATATAACCATAATTCGCTTTTGCTCCTGATTAGACGATTGAATTTCTCATAACTTACCTGTAATGGCATAAACTGAATAACCCAGTAGTTCATGCAAATATGCATCCCATAATTGGAAGGAATAAAATGATGGGAAAATGAATTGCGTCCAATTTGAAGGTCCGCCAAAAAAGTCGGTCGGAAACTCTTCAAATTCGATTCCTTGATTCGCAAATACAGCTCTAGCCCTTCTCATATGCAAAGCAGAAGTAATCAAAAGAACATCTTCCATTCCTTTTTCTTCTAATAAAGCCACAGAGTTCACAGCATTCTCGTAGGTGTTTCGAGATTCTGAATCCACTAAAATTTTGTCTTCCGGCACCCCATTTTGAACCAAAACCGCTTTTAATTGATTCGATTCATCTAAACCTGTATCGATGAGAGAGCCACTTTTCCCTGAAAGCAAAATATAATCGATCTTGCCCAGATGATACAGTTGCAGGGCACACCAAAGTCGATCACCTCCTCTTCGAATACTTAATCTTTCTCTATCGTTGTCGTATTCGAATCCTCCACCTAAAACAATTCCTACTTGATGATGTTCCACTTCTTCGAAAGTTTTTCCTTCTGTTTCCCATCCTGAAATGAGCATTAGAATGATTGGCATATAGGTAAAAAAGAAGAATACCGCGATAAAGGCGATTTTGATCTTCTTGCGAATTTCTGGTTTCTTAATTACCAGAAACGCTAGTATCAATAAAATCAACCAATTAAATGGGCTTAAGAAAAAGGCTAATATTTTGGAAAAGATGAAAAACATTATTTCTTTCGCAAAATAAATACAAAATTTAAAAACTTATGTTCTTATTTAGTTTCAGTTCAGAATGGTCGAAAATTCAAAGCAAATTAGTAGACTTCGGAATTGACCTCCTTATCGCCATTGCCATCCTTTTCATCGGTTTTAAAATCGTTGGAATACTTGGCAAAACCACAGCCAAAGTTTTAGAAAAAAGAAAATTGGACGAGTCCTTGAGAAAGTTCTTGATTTCGGTTACTGTTTCTATGCTGAAAATTTTGGTAGTCATCACCGCTCTTTCTCAGATCGGATTGGAGATGACATCCTTTGTTGCTTTATTAGGTGCCGCAGGTTTGGCAGTTGGTATGGCTTTTTCAGGTTCACTCCAAAACTTCGCAGGTGGTGTGATGCTTTTGATTTTCAAACCATTCAAATTGGGTGATTTTGTTCAGATGCAAGGAGAGACTGGAACTGTAAAAGAAATTCAGATCTTTCAAACTGTTTTACTTACAGTTGATAACAAAACGATTTTCTTGCCGAATGGTCAGATTATCAATGGAAACATCACCAATTATTCTCACGAAGAATTGCGAAGAGTCGATTTCACTATTGGAATTGGATATGGTGACAATTATGAAACTGCAGTTCAAACATTAAGTGAATTTGCACAAAAAGAATCGAGAATATTGGATTCTCCTGAACCTTTCATTGGGTTGGTTAATTTAAACGATAGTTCTGTTGATTTAGCCTTTAGAGTTTGGGTTAAAACTGAAGATTACTGGCCAGTTTATTTCAATATTAATAAAATGGTTTATGAAAACTTCGACGATAAAGGACTTAATATTCCATTCCCTCAAATGGATCTTCATGTTCACAATGTGAAGGAATAAAAAAACTAAAATTGAAAAGCCGGAAAATTACTTCCGGCTTTTTTATTCAAGTTATTTGAGAACTAACTATCCTTTCTCTTGCTCTTGCTCAACACTCTCAGCTGGATAACCTTTCTTTAATTGTTTAAAATGTCGGGCAACAAAATAGATTCCCAGTATTACAAATGGAATACTTAACATTTGCCCCGTATTGATGATGGTTTCAGCATCTCTATCCGCCTGACCTTCTTTCAGGTATTCCACAAAGAATCTAAAGCCAAATATTCCAATCAGGAAGGCTCCGAAGATGAATCCCGGTATTCTGCCGGAGTTCGATTTCCAGTATAAAAAGAACAGTACCAAGAAAATCAATAGATAACCTACTGCTTCAA
>JAUICI010000217.1 GCA_030427935.1 Bacteroidia bacterium
ATGGGCTTCACCGTATTTTTTATATTCCGGTTTTCTTGAGCCTGAAGTCGGCATTTCAAAGACCTTGGCTTTTTTTGTTCGAATAAATTTTGCTTTTATCCGATACTTTAAATCAATAGGGAAAAATTGATGGGACGTGAAATCTTTATAGCCATCATCTGGCAGTGGACTGGTTTTTTCGTTTTTATAATAGTCGTTGAGTTCTTTTTGAAATTGTAGAATCTCTTTTTTCTCATTTTGAGCAGAAGAATTCAGACAATAAAACACAAAGGAAAGTAGAATGCCAGTTCGTATCATCTAAAAATAAAAAAGGGGCCGAAGCCCCAAATCCAATTATTCTTTTTCAAATGTGTATTCCAGAGTTGTACTGGTATTATCCACATATTCTACTCTAAGCGTATTTCCCTTTTTCTCAAGAACCTGGTATACTTGTGAGCTTCCTGTCCAAGATGGAAATGTGATCGTTTGGGCATCTTCGTCCAAAGACCAAACCATATTGGATGAATTTCCATTCAAATTAGAGGTTCCAGTTTGATCATCGTTAAATGTCACGACCCAAGTCTGACCTGCAAGTGGATACTCTTGTCCATTCACTTTAGCAGCAGTTAAATTCCAAGTTCCGATAATGTTTTTCTGAGTTAGCTTGTTACATCCAAACATTAAAAATGAGGCAACAAATAATAATGCTAATTTTCCTTTCATGATTGATTGATATTATAAACGATTAAAATAAAGTTCTAAATTACTGGAATCTGAGATACAATGCATCCAATTTCTCTTTTTTTCGATAATTCTAAGTTCCAAAGAAGAGTCGGATTTCATTTCATCGATGTGAATGACCTGACTATTCTTGTCGAAACTCCAGTAAATAGAGTCCAGCGTATAATAACTGGAACCCCATCTACCTGTATTATCCTTAAAGAACTGGATTCGAAACTCGCCTTGAATGGAATATCCATCTAAGGTTCCGCTTTCCATTTCCCAATATCCTGAAACATAAGATTCTGTCGCCTTACTGCAACTAAGGAGAATTAATCCTAGAACAAAGAGACTCAGAATCTTCACTCTCTTATTTTAAGAAGCTATATTCTTTAGCATAGAACAACATTTGCTCAATGAATCCATGCTCATAGTTGATCTTGATATCCGTAATCTCACCATTTTCTTCTACGGCTTCCAATACTGGGTTTACAAACCCGTTGTACGGTGCAATATTCAAAGGCTCTGATCGATCCAAAACTTCTTTGTGAATAGCTTCATCTACTTTCACTCCGTAGGTTTCAACTAGACTTTTTCCTGCAGCAAAATCGCCTTCAGATTTGATTCTTTGAATCTCTTTCAATAATTCTCCAAACAAAACTTGAAGCTTCTCATAGTCATTGATTTCAAAATAGGTTTTTCCTTCTTTGGTCACCTTAGAAATCACTTCATCTGCAGCTCCTTTTTCAAATACCCAAGCGGCAACCAATTGTCGGTTTCTCATGTGATCTTCTTCTACTTCATCACCCAATTCCAATCTTCTTAATTGAAGCATGAGACCGTTTCTGATATAAGAATCGTATTCTGCTTTTCCTACTTCTAAGGATTCCATCAGACCTAACTCAACCATTTTTGGATTCATCAAGTAATACAAGGCAACCAAATCAGCTCTTGCTTCCTCCAATGTTGAAGCATAATTTTTTAGTGTTTCATGTGGAGGCAATACTCCTGGATTTAATTTCCCAGAAGCGTGTCCCACTACCTCATGTAGTGCTGTATGTAATTTAGAACCTAATTTGCCGTATTTCTTAGCTCTATCGATTTCTTCTTGATCATGGGCGAATTCAGTTAGCATACCTTCTCCTGAAGCTTCATTGTAAGCCTCCACTATATTTCCAAGGGATACTGATTTCGAACCATGTTCTGTCCTGATCCAGTTGGCATTTGGAAGGTTCACACCAATTGGAGTTGAAGGAGTCGCATCTCCAGCTTCTCCTGCAACTGTAACCACTTTATAAGTTACTCCAGTTACCTTTTCTTTTTTATGCTCATCCATGATGGAAGAATTGTCTTCAAACCATTGCACATTGTCCTGAAGTACTTTCATTCTTTCGGATGCTTCAAAATCTTTGATTTGAACTACAGTTTCATACGCGCCTCTCATTCCTTTTGCATCACCATAGACTTCAATAAATGAATTGATATAGTCAATATCTCCTTCTGTTGCTCCAGCCCATGCGATATTGTAGTCATCCCATACTTTCAAATCACCTGTTTTATAATACTCGATCAAAAGTTTTAAGGCATCTGCTTGCTTTTCGTTTTCAGCAACTGTTACGGCTTTTTCTAACCAATAAATGATCTTGTCAATGGCTTCTCCATAGAGTCCTCCGGATTTCCAAACATCTTCGTAAACTTTACCATCTTCTCCAATTTTCATGGTTGAATTCAAACCATAAGAAATTGGTCTTGGATCTTTTTTGTCTACAATGGCCGCATAATAATCTTCCACCATTTTTTGAGTCACCCCAGGCGCATAAAAATTATTTGCAGAAGCGGCGATTAAGTCAACTCCGGAAGCTTTGTTCACTCGCTTCATGTCTTCATCATTAAACATGGCATCTTTTGCTTCATCTGAGATATTCGCTCCCGATGCTGCGATGAGTCCATCAAAATATTCTGTACTAAATTCAGGTTTGAACTTTACAGTTGAATAATGATGGTGAATTCCATTTGAGAAGAAAACACGCTTGGCATATTCATCAAATTTTGTCCAATCATCTCCTGATTTCTCCACTTGATCGCTCTGATAAATAGCTTCAAGTGCTCTTCGAATCTCAAGATTATGTCTGTAATTCTGATCCCAAATAATGTCTCTTCCTGAAATTCCTGCTTGTACCAAATAGTAAACAAGCTTCTTTTGATTTAAGGAAAGCTTATCAAAGCCATTGATTCGATACCTCAAAACCTGGATATCAGCAAATCGGTCTAACTTATACCATTCGCTTCCAACCTTTTCATTTGAAGTTTCCGTATGTTGATCCTTTTTTTCGTCTTTTTTATCGGATTTTTCTTTGTCTCCTCCTCCACAAGATGCTAGGAATAATCCGGCTAGTGATAGTGTAATGAACTGTTTCTTCATGATTCTGTTTTTATAAGCGGAACGAATATAAGGAATTTGACATGAATCTTCAATTCTAATCGGCAAGTGGCTGCTATTATGGAAAGACGGCAAATTTTCTGTATTTTCGTTTCTCTATTTCATCGACTAAAACAATGACTAGAAGACACTTACTTTTCATTTTGGCGTTTGTCCTATCTTTTTCTGGGCTTCATTCTCAGGAGGTCGATCTGACGGAAGAAGAAAAGGAATGGCTAAAATACCATCCTGAAATTTATCATGGATACGATGCGGCATGGCAACCCATAGAATTCATTGAAGACGGAAAGTACAGTGGGATTTCATCAGGAGTTCTGCAACTATTGGGCAAAAAATTGGGTGTCAAATTTGTGCCCAAAAAATGCGAAACATGGGATGACGCCATGGCCATGCTCAAGAGAAAGGAAGTTCTCATCTTGCCAGCGCTTATGAAAAACGAAGAGCGCGAGAAATTCATGATTTTCACAGAACCCTATCAAGAATTTGGTTTTGTGATTGTCACTGAAAGTAAGGCGGACTTTGTCGGTGGAATTTCAGATCTAAGCAATAAAAAAATTGCGCTTCCGAAAGGTTATTACATCACCAATTTGATTAAAAAAGAATATCCGGAATTGGATATTTTAGAAGAAGATGGGGTTGAAAATTGCTTGATGGCTGTTTCAACAAAAAAGGCGGATGCAACAATCGGAAATTTAGCTGTTGTTAGTTACTTCTTGAATTATAAAGGTTTTCAAAATTTAAAGATTGCTTGTCCGACTGCTGTCGCACCTATTAAAGTTTCTATTGGAATCAATAAAACAGAACCGATTTTACAGTCGATTCTTCAAAAAGGATTGAATTCGATTTCGACAAAAGAAATGAATGCCATCGTCCAAGACTGGGTAAGCGTGCGCTACGAGCACGGGGTAGACATGGCGGAGATTTGGAGAAAAGTCTATATCGGAGTTGGAATTGTTTTGCTGATTATCTTCCTCATTTTCATGTGGAACCGTTATCTCAAGAAACAAATCAGACTAAGAAAGAAAGCGGAAGCGGAATTGCAAGAGTCTTTGGACATGATCAAGGAACAAAAATTATTGATCGAGGAGAAGAATAATGAAGTGATGGACTCCATCATGTATGCCAAAAGGATTCAAAATGCCTTGTTGCCTTCGGATGAATTGTTAAGAGACCATTTCAAGGATTCTTTTGTGCTTTACAAACCGAAAGACATTGTAGCCGGTGATTTTTATTGGATGGATGTGATTGACGAATATAGTTTTGTTGCAGCAGCGGATTGTACTGGACATGGTGTTCCAGGAGCAATGGTTTCTGTAGTTTGTCACAATGCCTTGCACAGAGCGGTGATGGAATTTGATTTAAGAGAACCAGGTGAAATATTAGACAAGACAAGAGAAATCGTCATCAATACATTCTCGAAATACGACAAAAACATCAAAGACGGAATGGACGTCGCTCTCTTGGTATACAATGAAAAAACCAAAGAATTAAAATATGCCGGAGCAAACAATTCACTTTATCAAATCGATACCGAGATAGAAGAGTTGTCCGAACTGAAAGCCGACAAACAACCTGTGGGACTCTATGCAAACTTAAATCCATTTACTACGCATACAGTTGATCTAAGTCTGGGAAGTAAAATCTATTTATTCTC
>JAUICI010000218.1 GCA_030427935.1 Bacteroidia bacterium
TTTTGTTGATGTTTTCAACGTATTCAGGTTCAATTTTTTCAACCACTTCATTTTCGGGCATATTGGCGTAATCACCCGTTCTCTGAACCACAACTTGGTTGTTTACGAGGTCTTCATTGATCTTTTTACTATCCGCTTCGAAGTCATCTCCAAAAGTTTCAATTTTCTTCCCGAGATCATTGATTTCTCCATCAACTTTGGCAACATCAACCTCGACTTCATTTACAGGATCATTATTCGTGATGGCATCATCAATTTCCTTATTGATTGTCAGCTTCGCAACTTCTTTTTCATATTTATCTTTCGCTTCATCTGCCTTCTTCTGAAGAGTTGGTATTACAACGGTATTAATTTCTTCAATTTCTGCCTGCTTATCATCTATTTGCTTCTGAAGCGCTTCTTTATCTTTCTTTTTCTTCGTGTTTTTAAGAGTCTGATTCAATTCAGCAATTTCAGCTTCAAGCGTATTGACTTTAATTTGATTATCGTTCACATCTTTTGTGTGCTTTTTAAAGTCATTCTGAGCATCGAGAACATTTTGATCTAAATTTCCACCAGCATTATTATCATTTCCACCTTGTGCAACAACTGCCAAGAAGTTCTTATTCTCTTCGATGACCTTACTCGTAGCCGCAGGATCTTCTTTCTTCAGTGCTTCTTGATAATTAGTGGTGAACTTTTCTCCTTCAGTGATAACATTTTTTAGGCTGTCTTTGATTTTGTCTGAGTTAGCAACAATATCCAAAGCACTCTTTGCTTCTTTTTGCAGAATATCTGCCTTCTCATATTCTTCTCCGGCCTTGTTTAAAAGATCTTTTTTCTTGTTTGGATCTTTTTCATTTTTCGCCTCATTGAGTAATTTTTCCGCTTCCGTAATTGCCGCTTTGGATTCGTCTAGTTTCTTCTGGGCCAAAGTTCCGGCCATATTTGTCTTCTTATCGGCATTTTCCAGCTCAATTTTCGCATCACCGAGTGTACGATTGGCTAGTTCGCCCATTTCCATTGGGGATAGTTTCCCTAAACCAAGTTCGTCCAGAATTTTATCTCCTTGCCCCGCATTTTTAATGGAGTCCATGTCAAACTTATCCGCATTAGGAGCCAATTCTGCTTTTTGCTTATAGATTTCAGCCAGAATTGCCGAAGGATCATCAAATAGTTCATCAAACTTATTATTGATAATTAACTGCTCATGACCATCCATTGTTACCAAGTCCATGCCTTGTTTTAATGGTCTGAATTCCTTCAAATAAGGAACTTCAACAACAGCAACATGGGTCAGTTCTGAGCCTTCTGCGTTTACGAAATACTTGTATTTACCTGGTTTTGGAAGCACGAGTAAATAACCGCCATCAGATTTTGTATTGAATTTTCCAATGTCTTTTCCGGTTGCAAAATCTTGAACCGAAATTTCAGCTTTTTTGTTACCCGCATTGATTTTGTTGGTGTATGTACCTTTGATTACAGCCATTTGAGCTGGAATTCTGGTAACAAGGGCTTTGTAAACATGGATTTTACCGTCCTGACTTTGTCGATCTGAAGCGAAAAAGCAGTTTTCGAAATCCCGATCTACAACAAAAAATAATTCATTTGCAGGACTTGAAATGGCAAAGTCTAAATTTTGAACATTACTGAATGTATTCGTTTCCGGATTGTAATCGGCTTCAAAAACATCATATCCTCCCATGGAATTGTGACCTTTTGACGAGAAATACAGTTTTCGTCCATCCGGATGCATGTAAGCATAGCCTTCATCATAAGGAGTGTTCACGCTACCTTGAAGTTTTAAAGGCTTTGAATAAGTGCCATTAGGCAACTTTCTTTTCATGTATAAGTCCAGATTGTCATCGTCTTCACCATAAGATGCGTAAACAATGAACTGCGCCTCTTTGTCAAAATGAACGATAGGAACATGTTCTTTTTTCTTATCCAGTTTGCTTTGATAGTCTTTAGTTACAAGTACGGCACCACCAATGTTCGACAAATCATAAATTCGGAAGAAATCCTCTTGTTTGATTGATTTCTTAGATTGGATCACCAAGTCGTTCATGGTTGATAAGAGGGATTTTCCATTTGCACACATTTGCAATTGTCGATCCACATCCAATTTTTTCACAGCTTTGGCTCCAGCGGCTTTTTTATAACGATTGTAGTATTTGATGGCGTTTCCAAATTCAAAATTGAGATGATAGGCTTTACCCAAATAATAGAGTGCTTCATCATCCACATTTCCTTTAATGGAAAACTTCAAATATTTTATGGCTGTAGATTTGTCTTTTGCATTGTATAAAAGGCAGGCACCATATTTATAATTCCATTCATGATTTCGCTGATCATTCGATAAAAGTCGGTTAAAAAGAGGTGTGGCTTCGATGTACTTTCCCTCTTCAAACAATTCATTTGCTTGTTTGGCCAACTCTTCCGGCGTTTCTTGAGCGTAGGAAGTGGTTGTCAATACCCCTAAAAAGAGGACGACTGCTATTTGTAATAGTCTATATGTCACGTTTTTACTCCTATTCCGGTACAATCGTTATCGAATAAGGTTCATAAAGTCAGTTCCTATTAAACTGATTTTTACGATTTTTTCCCAAAAAGGTTCATTTTATTTTCATTTCCGGCTAGAAGTCGTTTGATATTCTTTTTGTGAGCAAGAATAACTGCGACAGCAAGGATCAGAGAAAAAGCGATCATTGAAGCGTTCTCTTCTTTTAAAATGAGAACAATTGTTATCGGAAATGCGATAGAGGCCACAATGGCTCCTAATGAGACAAATTGAGAAGCGATGAATACAATTAAAAATAGTCCAATACAAATTCCTGCGGCTGGGGGACTAATCCCAATCACAACACCTAATGAAGTTGCCACGCCTTTTCCTCCATTGAAATCAGCATAGATGGGGAAGATATGCCCGACTACAGCCAAGATTCCAGTGATTACCTTAATATTGGCATATTCGGCGGTTCCAGGTGTAAGATTATAAAGAAAAAGAGGGAGCAACACAGCTGTAACTCCTTTCAGAATATCGATTAACAATACAATAATTCCGGGTTTTTTTCCAAGAACTCTAAACGTATTGGTTGCACCAGCATTTTTGCTTCCTTCGGTTCGGATATCAACATTATAAAAGGATTTGCCTACCCAAACGGCTGTTGGAATGGAGCCTAATAGGTAAGCAATTATTCCTGATATGATATAGCTACTTATCACTATTCGGATTCAGAATAAATCATGAATTGCGAAGTAACTTTATTGTAAGGGAGCAATTCAATTTTCAATTTTTCTGCTTTGATTTTATCTGCTTTTTCCATTAACTCCATTTCTAGTTCCTTGTCGGAAGTTCCGAATCTCAACTGCCCTTCATTTTTCTTTTTATTTGCTAGCATCGTATACCCCTTCATTAAGAATTGTAGTCTTAAACCGAGGACTTCTTTCGGACCAAGATCACCTTTTCCAACAAGCGGTGATTTCTTCAATATCATTTGTCCTGGAACATGAACAAAAATGTTTTTACCATAGAAATTTACAACACCAATTTTAGCCGTTTCTTTGGTTTGGAAAGCATTGTTGTCTGGCATCCATTCCATTTTAACTTGCGACAAATAAATGGCTTGTTTCTTCATGTCTTTTGGAATAGAGACTTTTTGCTTGTCTGGTTTTGTAGCTAAATCGGTTTTTAGTTTATCCGAAGCTTCTTTTCCGTATAACCATCTTACAGACTGACCAAGAGTTAGGATGTCGTATTCCAGCTGTGGTAAATCTTCAATTTTATTAATTCGATCAGCAGCTTTTTCCATGGAAACCTCATCGAAACCGAAAATTAATGGTCCGGAAACATTTAAGTTTGTCTTTTTAGTCGCCTGATTGTATTCAATTTTACCATAGGAATCGAATCTAATACCTGGAACTTTTACTCCTAGATCAATCTTTCCAATTCCGGTCATCAAACAAGATTTACTGTGAAGTGAAATATAGTTTCCTTCAGCTTCCGGGTTTTCCAAACGCTCTCTTGTAGCAATCTTAAACTCTTTATCATTTCGATCATAATTCAAGACACCATTAGAGGTAATCACAATATGATCTTTTCCATCTTCTAACGCGGATAAGAATGTAGGATAGAGTTTCATGCTATCTTCGTCTGTAGAGTTATGGAATACAATACCCGCTGAAATGGCATTTCCGTCGAGATCCTTCATCTCTTCGGTTACTGGTATGGACACTGATTTTGGATCGATAAAGGCTTTAAATGACATCCAAGATTTCGTAAAGGCATCGCAACTATGGTTTACTTTTGTAGCACCTTGAAATTCTAAGAATTGATTTGATGCGATTAGATTCACATCTCCATAAAATTCAAACTCTGGACTTAATTTGAACTTTTCTTCTGGTTTTACTTTACCTGTTGCAACCGTTTGGAAAGTAGAATCCGGATGAATATTGTACAGGTTTAAGACCGAGATATTACTGTCTGCATCGTAATAATTATATTTTCCTTCAGAAGTATATTTCTTTCTTGCTTGGATTTGGGTGCTCGCTTCATAGATATTGTGAAATTTGTTTACGCGGTTCGCCACAATTTTAGAATTGTTTAATGGATCCATCTTTGCATTTTTTCGAATCATTACACGATTCGAATCCGGGAATATTCTCGCATCCGCACAATCAATATGAGGAACCTCTTTACACAGAATCGTTTTCTTTTTAACTGAGAATTTCGCTTTTGGAGCCATGAAGTTAAGGGAGTCCTGATCCTTATGTACAGAGAAGA
>JAUICI010000219.1 GCA_030427935.1 Bacteroidia bacterium
CGTATTTGCATACAATTTGACATACAAAACGCCCTTTAATTGCCTAAAATCATGGATTTAGTAAAAAAAGATTACCCTAATAATCCTTTTCATAAGGAGCTGCATCAAAAGCTTAGTGAACTTGGTGCTGATTATGATGTCAGCTATAAGTTTGCAGAACTATTGGCAAGGGTCAACCATTTTTTAGCAAAACATGATCTGAGGGCAAAAGTTGCCTATGTGAGAGACATCCCTGATAAAATTGAATCGGATTTAAATGATATCGAACGAGTCCCTATCAAAAAACATCTTTGTGATTCAATCATTCAAATTTTAGAAAGGGAAAGCAACACGTTTGGCCTTACTGGAAAAACAATAATAAAAAAATTGCAGAAGCTTTCCAGGCAGTATACAATACCATCTGCTTTAATCGGAGCTACTCCTAATCTTCAACAATTGTATTTAGAGTTAAGGGCGCAAAAGATTCCTCCCATTCAATCCGAAGACTTTGTTAATAAATTAAGATTCTT
The DNA here is from genome assembly GCA_030427935.1 of Bacteroidia bacterium. GTDB lineage: Bacteria > Bacteroidota > Bacteroidia > Flavobacteriales_D > Crocinitomicaceae > JAGQYP01. The sequence continues at coordinate 510 of JAUICI010000219.1, forward strand.
CAATGGGGAAATGGGTTGTTTTACTGCCTATCGTTATGCAGATGCCAATGGTTGTCGGGAAGAAGTAGAGAAATTAGCTAAGAGTTTTTTAGGTGATCTTAAACTTCTCTTTTATGAAAAAGTGAAAGAAGGAAATCTTTTGATATTGGATAACCCTAGTCATTGGGATAAAGAAGAAGCTTATCTGAAGATCAATGAGGAAATTGATACGCTGATTGCAGGCAAATTTGATGAACCAGAAGATGAGAAGAAGTCCTATACAACTTTAAGAAAACAAGTCCTTATTCATAATTATCTTCATTTGTTCGAAAAGTTCCCAAATAAACGGGAAGAGGCAACTGCTAGTGCATACTATATTTTCCTACAAAGTCTTTTTGATAGAAATGCTGATAACATTAAAAAGAGTTATGCAGACTATTTTGAATGGACCCAAAAACCCAAATTGATTGAGGAATACAAAAAACCTCGAAAGGCCCAAGCGAGGAAACTCTTTATTCAAGACCTAGAAGAAGTAAAAGCCCTTTTTCAATCAATTGGATATAATGAGTGTGTAGAGCAAATTGAGGCTGATATTGAAGAAAATTTTAAATTTTTCAAAGATTAGGGTACACCCCAACCCCCACCCCAAAGCAAACCACCCCTATCATTGCTGGAAATAAATATTACCAGCGATGAAAAATCATTTCGTATTTACAGAAGTAGAAACCATTGAAAGGATCGTTTCCGAGAAAGTGACAGAAGCCGTAAAAAACGCTTTGCTCTCTTTGCCATCCTTTGAAGAAGGCTTTTCCAAAATATTCTCTTTTGACCAAGCCTGTGATTTCTTAGGGATCAGCAAATCCCATGGCTACAAACTGACAAGCCAAAATAAAATCCCCCACAGCAAGCGAGGCAAGCGCCTGTATTTTGATCGTGAAGTCCTGGAAGCCTGGATGCTGGAAAAGCGTGTCAAGACGCGGGATGAGATCGCGCAAGAGCTGAGTTTGTCCATGCCGAAAAAGAGAAGGGGACAATTATATTAAGTTCCTTCTGTGGACACTTTCTGTCCCCAAGGTAATGGTAGATTCCATTAATATATGGTATCCCTTTTGGGATTCGAGCGATGGTTCGCTTGAGAAGCTGTCTTCTTCATTGAAGGATTGGAGCAAAATTGAAAAGGGGAATGATTTCGTGTCATATCGTGGAAGATTAGATAATCTCCAGGTAAGTATAAGCGGGCGCGGGATTCGAGTTGTGGGAAGTGTTCCTAAATTCCTGTTTGGAAACAACTTATTCGAAATCCAACAAGGTGATGTGAAATTATTTGCCGAAAAATTGAATGATGCTTTGGGAATAGATATGAGAAAAGGGAAACTGACTCGCCTTGATTTTGGGAATAATCTTATTTGCAAATATCCCCCTTCGATGTATCTGGAGCATTTTGCAGATGCCCGGTATTTTACCAAAAAAAAGTATACGAGTGGAATTTCCTACCTAAACAAGAATCGCCATTTTGCTTTGTATGATAAAATAGTTGAGGCAAAAAAAGGGGGGCAATTTATTCCTGCTCCATTCGAGCATAAAAATGTATTAAGATCAGAAGCCAGGTTAATGAATTCTGCATCCATCCTTAAATACATGAAAAAGGAATTGTATTTGGAGAACCTTGCTGACGATACTGTTTGGGAATACATGCCCAAAGTCTACCAATCCTTTTATTTTCATATCAATAGAAAAAAAGAAATGGGATACGATCTGTCACAAATTACCCAACCCAAAGATTATTATGATCTGCTTATGATTCAGGCAATCCAATCTAAAGGAGGGTTGGAAGCTGCGTTGAAAGAAATAGATAACCTGAAAAAGCAGAACTCTTTTTCTGATAAAAGGTGCTATGCTCGGGCAAAAAAGAAGATTCGCACCTTATATGAAATCGGGACAGATTTGAGTGATAAATCTATTTTGGAAGAACTGGATGCCAAAGTAAAAGCAGCTTTCCAAAAAAGTGGATGATCTACTATTCCCCCATAAAATCCACCTCATCTATCTCCTTCATAATCCTATCCGTCTCCGTCAACGCCTTGATAATGCGCATATAATGCTTCACATCATCATAGGATAATTCCCTGCCTTGGCGGTCTTTCAACCACTTCTGAGCGGGTTGAAAGCCTCCGACATAGAATTCCCAAGCGATAAGTGGAACGCCTTCAAAATATACCTCATCATTAATATAAACCCGCTCTTGAGAAATATCAAAGGACTTCTTCCCGATCCTTTCTACCCCCATATTATCTCCACCATCAAACCGAATATGATGTTGGTCGAGTTTGGGAGATTCCATCAGGTGAAGTTGTCGTAGTTCTTCACCAAGTTTTCCTAATTGCCAAAAAGTTTCTTGATCGGCGGGATATGGAATTTTAGGAAAATCTATTTTTAGTTCACTTTTAAATTCTTGACGATATTTAGGACTATGTAAAATCGCATATATATAATCTAATAAATTTAAAGGACTAAAGGAATCGAATTTAGGGCCTTCAACTATTTCCTGGTCAACAATAAGCTTTAGCCCTAAAATATTTTCAATTTTTTTTATGTGGATATTGTTGAAGTTTGGTCGGCACAAAGGCTCCAATTGGTTACTAAGGCTCAATTGGCCATCTTTTTCCTTGTAAACATAAAGCGGAAAACAATATGTTCGTTCTTTTGTCTGAAGAGAAATAGAATTCCCTTCCCCCACCAATCTTGATATAAAAACGTGTTGGTAATCAAATGTACTTTGTTGTCGGCATGATAAAAGATTGTAATTTGGATTATTAAGATGGTGGATAAGAGTTGGTCTGGAATAAGCGATAAAACCTTTGGATTTATTAGGCAATAAGGTAAATCTATTATCAAAGGGACGATACATAATCCGCCCAATTGCATGATTGTTCTTCTTTATATCTTCAATTGCTGTTTTTAATACCCAATCACGAGAATCTGATTTAATCTGGTATTTTTGTCTTAAAGTTTCTTCTGAAAGCTGAGTGAAATCTGATAATACATTCTTCAAAGATTCTTGAGTAAAATGAATCGCAACGTTGTCATTCTGTGAAGAAGAACCTACAGAAGATACAGGGAATAGGTCATGGATTGAAAGCCACGAATTATATAATTCACTTTTCTTTTTAAATGGTATAAAAAAATAATTGGGAGAAATAGGGTTTAGGTAAGTCCAATTTATTTCGCTAATATTTTCTTTTTCTAAAAAATGGTACTTTTCTTCTCTCTTACCAACAAAATCTCTGTGATAGACTTCGGCATGTGTTTTTGAGATTGAAGTCTTTACCATTAATGATATACAAACTCCTTGTTGAATATCGAATACATTCTTATCTGGTGTACCATCTTTAGTAATTTCCCTTTTCTTAGAGCTTCCATGCAAATCAAAAATGTAAATTTTTTCGAATGATTCTAAAAGGTGCTTCCTCATTTGTCGATGAATGATTCCATCAATAAATGAGTTATTTGAAATATAGGCGAAAACTCCCTTGCCTCTCTTCTCAATAAAATTTTCGGCAAAACGAATAAACTTAATATAATCATCGGATAGTGGGTTTATGTTTCGTTCATTTAAATCTTTTTTATAATCCTTCATTAAGTGTTCAATCCAGGCCGATTTATTTGAGCTGCTTATACTATATGGAGGATTTCCAATAACACACATAATCGGCATATCCTTTTTTATCCGATTCGCCTCATCACTCTCTCGGCTTAACCAGGATGAAAAAAGCGTACCCGTATCTGGATGCGCTTCTTCCAGGCTATTGGTCAGGTACACACTCAGTCGTTTTTTAGGCTCAGCTCCCGTCTCTCTCAATGCCAAATCCAGCTTCAAATGTGCCATGGCATAAGATGCCATTAACAATTCAAAACCATGAATCCTTGGAAGCAAATCATCATTTACATACTTATTCCATAGAGCTGGCATGTGGCCCATTTTGCTATGGATTTCCTGTATCACACGCGCTAAAAAAGTGCCTGTGCCTGTGGCCGGGTCGAGAACTTGTACTTTGTGGATTTCTCTTTCGATCTCCTTAAAACCGCTTTTGGTTCGCTTGTCAGGGGTTTGAGTTTGTACTGTGATCGTGGTTTTGCTGGTATCTGCCAGGCCATCAGCTAGGCCAAATTCCGTTTTCAATACCTCATCCACCGCCCGAACGATAAAATCAACCACAGGCTCAGGCGTGTACCATACCCCAC
>JAUICI010000020.1 GCA_030427935.1 Bacteroidia bacterium
TAATCGGAGGATTATATATCTTTGCACAAAATTGTACAGATGAGTGAGAAAAAAGTTCGCGTAAGATTTGCTCCTAGTCCAACCGGACCCTTACATGTAGGTGGAGTTAGAACCGCATTATACAACTATTTATTTGCGCGTCACCATGGAGGTGATTTCATTTTGCGTTTGGAAGATACAGACCAGACCAGGTTTGTTGAAGGAGCTGAACAATACATTATCGATTCGTTGAAGTGGGCTGGAATTAGTCCAGATGAAGGTCAAGGTTTCGGTGGAGATTTTGGTCCCTACAAACAATCCGAAAGAAAGGCCATGTACAAACCCTATGCAGATCAATTGATTGAGCAAGGTAAAGCCTATTATGCTTTTGATACTCCAGAAGAATTGGATCAAATGCGCGACAATGCCAAGAAAATGGGTATGCCCAATTGGCAATACAACTCCATTACGCGAAGTAATATGAAAAACTCACTCAGTCTCTCTCAAGAAGAAGTAGAAGAAAGATTGAAAAACGGTGATCCATACGTTATCCGAATCAAGATGCCTAGAGATATGGATATCAAATTTGAAGATATCATTAGAGGATGGGTTTCTGTAAACACAAACAATCTTGACGATAAGGTATTATTTAAAGCTGATGGAATGCCAACTTATCACTTAGCGAATATTGTGGATGATCACACCATGGAAATCTCACACGTCATTAGGGGAGAGGAGTGGTTACCGTCTGCACCTTTGCACCAATTCCTTTACCAAGCATTTGAATGGGAAGCACCAAAATTTGCACATTTACCTTTAATCTTAAAACCAGATGGACCAGGTAAATTGAGTAAGCGTGATGGAGATCGTTTAGGTTTTCCTGTGTTTCCATTAAACTGGACCAATTCTGAAGGAGAAGTTTATTCAGGATATAAGGAAAGTGGTTATTTCCCAGATGCTTTTGTCAACATTTTGGCCTTTTTAGGTTGGAATCCAGGTGATGAAAGGGAATTATTCAATTTGGATGAATTGTGTAAGGAGTTTACGCTCGAAAGAGTTGGAAAATCCGGAGCCAAATTCGACCCAGATAAAGCTAAATGGTACAACCAACAATATTTAAGACAAAGGTCCTCGGACGAATTAGCTGATTTATTAAAAGGCTATATTGCTGAAAACGGACTACAAAACACTTCCTTTGAAATGGCTCCAATTTGTGAGTTAATGAAAGAAAGAGCCACTTTCATCAAAGATATTTATGAGGATGGAAAGTACTTTTTTGAAGGGGTGACTTCTTACGATGAAAAAACAACACGCAAAAAGTGGAAAGAGCAAACCACGGGTATCATGACGGAATGGTTGGAAACGGCTAAAAGTATTGAAGACTATTCCGCTGATCATGTTGAAGAACAATTCAAAGCATTCATTACTTCCAAAGAATTAGGATTAGGTGCTGTTTTACCCAACTTTAGATTATTGCTGACGGGTGTTGGTAGCGGACCTTCTTTGTTTAGTATTGCTGAAATTTTAGGTAAAGAAGAAGTGATTTCAAGAATGGAAACCGGTATTGCAAAAATCACCGAATTAAAATCACAAGAAGCTTAAGATGGTCAACAAGATCTTAGTTGAAGGGATCCAACTTTATGCTTATCATGGATGCATGGATGAAGAAGCGCGTATTGGTTCAGATTATATTGTGGACGTTGAAGTCACGACCAATTTCATGGAAAGCACGGCAAGTGACGAATTGGAAGATACCATCGATTATGTTGAGATTAATCAGATCGTAGAACAAGAAATGAAAATCCGATCGAAATTAATCGAACATGTGGCCTACAGAATTTTAGAGCGAATTAAGAAAAAATATACGAGTGTGATCGGTGCCTCTGTGAAAGTCACCAAGATAGCTCCCCCAATCAACGGCAACGTAGATAAAGTTGCTGTGATAATTGAAGAATAACAATTTTTTACCTAATTTTGCCACCACTCAAATTTTATTGGTCCTGTGGCCGAGTGGCTTAGGCACTGGTCTGCAAAACCAGCTACAGCGGTTCGAATCCGCTCGGGACCTCAATAAACCCTTGACTTTGAATAAGTTGAGGGTTTTTTATTGGGTTGTGTCCCGATTCTATTGTTGCTTCAGCTATAAGCCTAAAGTTTTCTTTTTTGCTGAAAGCTTAAAACATGAAGGGGTTCGGGCAGTAGTGAGGGGGTTTCAACGTTAAAGTTTATTAATGGTATATGAAAACAGCGTTATACTCATTTGGTTTCTCATAATAGATGATTCTACCAGAAGGGTCGTAATTCATAGTATAGTTTTCAACTACCGTTAAAACATTGTTGTTATAAATCTCTGTGGAGATAAGGTCATAGGGATAGGAATAAGACGGTATCCCATTTAAAAGTCTTAAAGGATATGATGCTTTAGCGAAGTTATACGATAATATTCTATGACGATCGTCGTATTCAACTCTCCATTGTGATTGACTTATCGGATACCATTTATACTCAGGAATCCCTTGTGAAATGTTTGTATTTGTAATAAAGATTGTGTCACCTATATAACTGTAATAATATGCTAAGTAATAAGGTAAGTATTGAACTGATGAATCTATTGTACTTCCATGCATATATTCGACTCTATAGTATGAATTATTCGGTCCGTAAACACTATTTAGAATATTATTATCAAATTGATAAACCCTATAAATAGTATCCGCTTTTAATACAATAACACTATCTAATTCATTATTTGTGTATTTAAATTCGTAAACTCTAGAAGCTGTATCAACTAAATCATAACTATCATAAAGTATTTTATCTATCTTTCCACTTAATGGTCCACAAGGAGTACAATTTCCACCACAATCTATTCCAGTTTCATTACCGTCTTGTACTCCATTTCCACAGTCTGAGTTCTGACAACTTGCAATAAGTATTATAGATGAAAAGAATATGATTAGTTCTTTCATTATAGGTTGTGTTTTGTACAAAGATAAAACCTCATTTAAAATCAAAAAAACCGCGCAATCACTTACACGGTTCTTCTAAAATCATCTTTGATTTGAATACTATTTACAGTCTCGAGCGATTTTTTCAATCTCTTTTTGTTTTTCCTCGGACATGGCTTTCACTTCTTCCTCGAACTTACGGCATTCCTCGAGTTTCGCTTTGTTCTTTTTCATGATCTCTTCAATCTTGTCTAAGTCTCCTTCCGCTGCCTTCTGTTCGGCTCGCATTTGATCCACTATTGTCACACATTCGCAAACTTTGTCTTTCATGGCAGAATCTTTCTTGTCTTTGGATTCTTCTTCTCCGCCGCAACTTAATAGGGCAAGAGAAGTAATTGTAATAAATAGGTACTTCATCTTTTGCTTTTTTGTTTAGCCAAATATATTAAAAGTTGTAGATTTCTTTTTGCTACTTCGAACGTCTCGCCTGCAATTAACACCTTGCCGTCTGACTACCTTTCCTACTCAAAAACCAAGCTCATATGAACCCCGGTTTCCGGCTTTAAAATCTCAAACTCGGCATCGATTTGTTCACTTAAAGCATGAACCATATCCAGGCCAAAACTGATATCAGAATCAATTTTATTCGGGTCAAAACCCCTTCCATTGTCTTTGTATTCCATACTAAATTGTTCTTTTTTAGCTTTCTCTTTTAGACTAAAGTTGATTTCTATTTTGTTGTTTAGACCGTCTTGAAAACCATGTTTGAGGGAGTTAATAATCAACTCGTTTAAAATCAAACCTAATGGCACCATGGTTTTGTTATCGATAAACTCTACATCCGAATTCACCTCTAATTGGACTTTCATATCGGACTCATGATTTCGAATAATCTCTTGAGATAAATTATGGATATACTTACTAAAATTGATCTCTCCTAAATTCTTGTTTCGATACATTTCTTCATGTATCAAGGCCATGGCAACAACTCGGTTTTGCGCTTCTGTAAAAACCGCTTTAGATTGATGATCATCCAGCTTTCTAGATTGAATACTCAACAAACTATTAATCACTTGCAAGTTGTTCTTTACGCGATGGTGAATCTCATTCATCATGAGTGTTTTCTCTTTATTCTGAGACTCAATTATTTTATATTGATGAGAGAGTTCATCCATTTTTTGTTGAAGTTGCTTATTCACTTCATCTCTTGCATCTATAAAGGCTGCTATCACACTGCGCATGATTATGAAAATAACCGCAACAATAACTGCCACGGCATAATACTGCCTTTCTTCTAGTGTTTCCTTATCATAAACAACTAAATTATCATCCAAACGGACAATGATGAAGATGGAATAAAGAATAACCGAAACCACTGTCATGATGGTCCCGGCTTTTTTACCATGCATGAAAAAGGCATAAACAATAAATAAGGCGAGCCAGACGCCACCATCAACTGGCAAAGGGTTGATGATCGCAAAGATGGAAGTCACCACAATACCCCATCCAAAAAAAGTAATGAGATAAGAAGCTATTTTAGACTTCCCTTTTTTAATTAAAACACCGGTGATAAAAGCTAATACTAAACCGGAAGCAATTGGATAAATTAAACCAACTTTGTCTCCAAAGTAGATTAAAAGTGAAATTAGAATGGTAAGTGTAATTGCGAAAGCCAGCCAAACATGAAAATTCATTTTGATTCGGGCTCTTTCTTGAGAATCATCTGCTTTCTCCAAACTAGCTCCAATAAACCAATCAATGAATTTCATTCAGTTTTAAATTTCTTGTAATTTACTATGTATTCCGAATTTCTAGAAGTTTTTCAACAAAAAAACCCTCCTAATTGGAGGGTCTTTAAAGGGTAAGGGTTAAAAACCTATTATCTTATTATCGTAAGGTGTGATTTTCTAACAATTCTCTCATCATTCAGGTCAATAGCGGCTAAAACCATTCTATAGGTTCCTTCATCTAGATTATTACCACCATTGTCTCTACCGTCAAATCTTATCGTTCTTCCTGAGTTCTCATAGACCAATTTTCCAGCCTGATTAAAGACTAAAATCTCGAACTTCTTAATATCCTTACATTCTAAAACTTTTAAATCATTTTCTCCGTCATTATTAGGAGTTAAAACATTAAATTTTTCTTTCTCAAGATACTTTTCAGCTTCTGACTTTTTCTTCTGAGTTATGTTTGGATTCGTTGGATTGTTTAAATTATTCTCATCATTTACATGATCCTTTTTCTCTTCTTTCTTCACATGATCCTCTTTTTTAACGTCCACATGTTTTACAATGTTTTCATTTTGATTCTCATCCTTTTTAGAAAGTTCATTTAAGAGATCTTGATCCAATAAGTCATTCAAACTAACACCTGTGTAGTCAATTGGAGCTTCTTCTTTTATTTCTGACAATACTTTTTGCTTGATAGCTTCCTTCTTTTCAACAACCAAAGGATCTACAGACTTATCAATATGATCAATGGCGTTCTCTTGATTCTCAATTACGACTAAATCTTCTTGATTTTCAACAAGCTCTTTTTTCTCTTGATCAGGGTTTACAATAGTCTCATTTGTATTCTTTGTTTCATCTTTTTTATCAGAATCCATAAAGAATAAAACTCCACCTGTTATAGCAGCAACAGAAACTGTTCCTATCACAAGTGATTTGATCAAACCAGACTTACCTGCTGCTCCAGCAGAACCGGACCCAGCAGAAGCCCCAGAACTCAAATCCGATTGGATTTTATCCCAAAGACCTGGATCAACTTCTTTCTCAAAGTTCTCAAATGACTTTGAAAAAAGTTCCTTTATTTCGTCTCCGTTTTTCACTTTTTTTATAATAAATTTTGTTCTTCTAATATCTTTCTAACAAATTGTCGTGCTCTAGAATATTGGGATTTCGAGGTGTTTTCGCTCACACCTAATTTTTCAGCTATCTCTTTATGAGAATAACCTTCAATTGCAAACATGTTAAATACAATCTTGTATCCTTTCGGCATGGCATTGATAATTTTCATTAAATCATTTGCTGCTAAACCTTCTAGAATAAAATCATTTTGCTCAATCATAAAACTAACATCATCCAGTTTCACATCTCGCATTCTTTTTTTATTCTTTCGATACTGATCTAAGGCCGTATTTACCATGATCCGTCGAATCCATCCTTCCAAAGAACCTTCCATATTAAAGGACTGAATCTTGTTAAATACTTTCACAAATCCATCCTGTAATATGTCGTATGCTTCATCTTCATCTTTGGCATACCTTAACACTACTCCTAGCATTTTCGGTGCAAACCGCTCATAAAGCATGCGTTGAGCTTTAGGCTGGTTATCATAACATCCTTTTACAATATCCTCCTCAGTTAAGCTCATATTCTACAGTTAAGACATTTATTCGCCATAATAAGTTGCATATATAAAAAAAAATATTTCTTTTGTCCTCAAAGATTACCCGTTTCTAATGCGATCAATTATTTTTTTTCTACTTCTACTGACGACGAATGCACTTTTATTTAGTCAGGAGAAAACCACAATCCTTTCAGAAGGTAAATGGAAATTTCAATTGATTCCAAACGACTCTATTACCATCCCTTTTTTCGTAGAAATTAAACACGATAAAGAAACTAAATACCTTTTCACCATCATAAACGGAAAGGAAAACATTAAAGTATCCTCCATTAAATCTGAAAAAGATTCTTTGATCATAGAACTACCTGTTTTCGATTCGGAGTTTCGAATTCAAATATTAGATGAATTCTATCTAATGGGAAAATGGCATAACTACGCGAAAGGTGCTAATTATTCGATTCCTTTAACGGGTTCCAAAACAGATCAAGACCGCTTCTTTTTTAAAGAAGAAAAGAAGGATTATAATTTTTCTGGAAAATATGAAGTTACCTTTTCCACTAAGAAAGGTCCATGGAAATCGGTCGGACTATTCGAACAAAAAAAGAATAAGATTACTGGAACCTTTTTAACTGAAACAGGAGATTTTAGATTTTTAGAAGGGAATAGTCACGGAGATGAGATCTTTCTTTCTTGTTTTGACGGGTCGCATGCTTTTTCATTCAAAGGAAAAATAATTAATGATACTATTCAGGGCTATTTTTACTCGGGAAATCATTATTTCACAGATTGGATTGGCTTTAAAAACTCCAACTTTGAATTGAGAGATGCAGATTCAATTACGAAAAAAGTAGATCAATCTTCAATCACATTCTCTTTACCAGACCTCGACTCCAATGTTTTCGTTTTTCCAAATGAAAAATACAAGAATAAGGTAACGATCATTCAGATCATGGGAAGTTGGTGTCCAAATTGCATGGATGAAACCAAATACTACCAAGAATTGTATGAGAAATACAACCAAAAAGGCTTAGAGATAATTGCGATTGCATTCGAAGCACCAAAAGATTTTAAAGCCAAAACAAGAATGCTTAAAAAACTGCAAAATCACTTTAATATTAAGTACAAAATATTGGTTGGTGGAGATGCTAGTAAAGAATTAGCCTCTCAAATTTTCCCCAACCTAAACTCAATCATTTCTTTCCCAACTTCCATTTTTATTGATAAACAAAATAAAGTGAGAAGAATTCACACAGGTTTTAACGGTCCTGGAACCAATAAACATTACAAGGAATATGTTTCAAAAACCAAAAACCTAATTGAAACACTACTAAAGGAATAATTAGCAAGCCGGAATCTTATCCACCCTTCTTTGATGACGTCCTCCTTCAAATTCTGTATTTAAAAATACTTTAACGATTTCCTTTGCAGTATCAACACTAATAAAACGTGCAGGTAAAGAAACAATATTTGCATCATTATGAAGTCTGCCTAGTTCAGCAATTTCAGGTGTCCAAGAAAGCGCCGCTCTTATATGCTGATGCTTATTTGCTGCCATGCTAATTCCATTTCCACTTCCACATATTAACACTCCTAAAGTACCTGGATGATTTTTAATATGTTCGCAAACCTCATGTGCAAACTCTGGATAATCACAACTCTCTTCAGAATAAGTTCCGTAATCTTTTGCTTCGTATCCTAACTCGTTTAAATACGATTTAATTTCTTCTTTCAAATCGAATCCAGCGTGATCTGATCCTATTGGAATTACTTTCATGATAGCTAAATATTGAATTTTTTTTCAAAGATAAAGGATATTAACATCCATAATTTTTATTGTTAATACAATTTTTGAACATCTCCGGAAGTCCCTGATTATAAAGAGAAAAAGGAAAAGTGTTAAATTAACATCATCAGTGAGTAAATTGTGGATTAAGTGCCCAATAAATCTGAAAACTAAATTTGATAAATCAGATTATTATTTCATATAATGGGATTATTGTGAAACCAACTATGATTAGTGCTAAACTTATTTTGGCTTTTAAACAGATTATGAATGTAAAAATAGACCCAGTTTTTGAAGAACTTATTCACATTTTATGATCACAATGGAATTGTTAATTATTCAATAATTCAATAAAACAAAGACCTTTGAAGCAAATATTTCTTTTAAAAACTTGTTATTAAGTAATGATAAGCCATAAATCAAAGGAATATGAATTTTAGTTTCAAACATATTAACAGCCTTAATAAAGAATAATAATATAACTTTAAAATATATTTATAATATACTATTACATGAGGTTGAGTCTCTCGATCATATTGAGTTTTTTTTCGTTTCTTGTGACCACTTATGCACAAGAAGATTCTCTTAATAATAAAAATATAAAAGTTTTTTACTACCCCTCGGGCGCGAAAAGTAGCGAAGGGCAGTTAATCAATGGTAAGCCAGAAGGCTATTGGCGCAGCTTTTATGAAAACGGTAATATTCAGTCGGAAGGAAATCGCCAGAATGGACTCTTAGCCGGAGAGTGGAAATTCTATACATCAGAGGGCGTTTTATCCAAAACGATTACCTACGGAAACGATAAAAAGAATGGGTACAGTTTGATCTATGATTCAATCGGTACAACTGTTTTAAGGCAATTGTATTATGTAAACGATGTGCTCGACAGTTTACAAAGAGAATACTACCCAAACGGTTGTCTGAAATCTGAAGTCATGATGAAAAAAGGGGAGAAGGTAGGTGTTGAGAAAATCTATGCTTATGATGACGGAAGACTCATTACGGAAAACACCTATGATGATGGTTTTTTAAAGAGCACAAAAGAACTTAATCGCTATGATAAAGACTCGTTGAAAACCGGTTATTGGCAAGAATTATATCCCAACGGCAAAGTTCGATCCGAAGGTTATTACCGAAAAGGAAAGCCTAACGGAATCATAAAAAACTACAATAGTAAAGGTGGAATCGACAAGATGGAGAAGTTCGAAAATGGAAAAAAAGACGAACAAGCTGTTGAAATCGTCATGTTGGAGCTCCACAAAGAGTACCATCCCAATGGAAAAATAAGACTTGAAGGTGGTTATACGGACGGACTTAAACAAGGAATTTTCAGAGAATTTGATCTAACAGGAGATACTGTTATCAACTCTTTTATTTACGAAAAAGACACCATGGTAGCCCAAGGAATCGTGGAAAAAAACGGCGAATATCAAGGCCCCTGGAAGTTCTATTATCAAACAGGAGAATTAAAGTCTGAAGGTACTTATGAAAACTCGATAAGGCAAGGAAAATGGATTTACTATTATAAATCTGGAAAGAAAGAACAAACGGGTAAATACAAAAATGACGTACCAAGCGGTGTATGGATGTGGTATTACCCTTCAGGAGCAATTAAAAAACAAGAATATTTCAGGAAAGGCAAACCAGAAGGTGAATACGTGGAATATGATCAAGAGGGAAATGAAATTGTAAGAGGAGAGTTTTTCAATGGCAAACCAGAAGGATTATGGGTTTATCAATACAACGACCATTATTCCAAAGGCGAATATTCCGAAGGAGATAAAAACGGCAAATGGGTTGAAACCTATTTAAAAACTGGAAAAAGAAGGTTTGAAGGAGAGTTTAGTTATGGCATCCCAAAAGGACGACATAAAGCCTATTTTCCTAACGGCAGACTGAAGTACTTCGGCAAGTATAAAAGTGGTAATAGACATGGTGTTTGGAGATTTTATAGAGAAGACGGAAGTGTTGCCATGGAAGTCAGTTATAAATATGGCAAACCCGTTTCTATTGATGGAGAGTCTATTAAAAACACAAAAGAAGTTGAGCGACTGCTAAAAGAAATGGAATAGGATGCTCGACTTGAACTATAATATTAGCGGAAGGAATAGATCAATTTTAATCATTGTCACCCTTCTTGGTGCTGTTTTTTCACCTTTTTATTATCTAGTTCTATACCCCAACAGTTGCTGGAATATTGACTTCATTAACTATTCCGTTTCAGCACTTTATGTTCTTTTTTTCATATTGGCCTACCTCACAAAAGAGGATGGGAAAATTAAAACTTTGGAGCAAGCATACCTTTTGGTTACCATGCTTGTTTTTTTATACAATTCTTTGGTTGTTTTTTCAGCCGAGGACCCCTCAAAATATCAAGGAATCCCGATAGTATTGTTTGCCTCTCTCTTGTTTTCAATAGATCGTTATTTATACCAACGAATTTTCATCCTTAAAAGCCTTATAAGCTTTATTTGTTGCTATTTTGTTTTTAAGGTTCACCAGCCCGAAGTTTTAGTGCTCTTTTTACTATTTATAGCCATGATTTCGGCTTATTTATATTTTTCGAAAAATGCGATTGCCAAAGTTTCCACCCTTTCTTTGAATTTCGAAAGGTTTATCAACAATGAATTATCTGGATATGTATTTGTCGACCGAAAGAAGAATCAAATAATTTATTCAAATGATCGCTCAAAAGCGATTTGGTTAGAACCAGACATTGATTTTTTACACAATATTAAAGTAGGGGAGTCGGCAATAAATGGGACTCTAAAATTCACCCACATTATTAGCAAGAAACACCATTCTATTTACAGAATTGACGACATTACAAAAGAGCAAAACTCGATTGATTTTTACAACCATATTTTTGAAGAGAACCTGGCTGGGATCTACGAAACTGATATTACCGGGAAAATTAAATTGGCCAATGACTCATTCGCTAGAATTTTTGGTTTTGATTCGAAAGAGGAAATCATAGGTGAAGATGTTGCACGCTTTTATACCAACCCCGAGCAAAGAGATAAGTTTCTTCAAATTATAAAAAAGGAAAAACACCTTACAAATTTTGAAGCGGTTCAGATTAACAAAAACGGAGAAGAGTTTTACGTTCTCAACAATATCGTTTTCAATGAATCAAAAAATAGTTTAAGTGGAATTATAATTGATATCACGGCGAAAAAAGAACATGAGAAAAAACTGATCGAGGAAAAAGAAAAATCAGAGAGAGCTTTTGATGACAGAGAGCTTAAACTGAAAGGAATCTTTGAAGGTTTGAAGAATACTCGGGTCTACACACTCAACAAAAACAAACAAATTACCTCCCTTAATCAAACAGCAAAAGAAGCCTATTTTGCCATAAAAAAAGAGGATATTTCTGTAGGTCAGAACTTTTTCGAATCATGGAAACATACTTTTTCACCGGAATATAAAAATCAACTTGAAAAAGGAGTTGAAGAAGCTTTCAAAGGAAAGGGATCTTATGCTTTGGGAAAAATTAGACAAAAAGAGCGGGATTATTGGATTGAGTCTTATATCAACCCCATTTACTCTACTGAGGGAAGCATCAATGAAGTATCGATAATAAACAACGACATCACCGAAAAGCAAGAATACGAAAAGAGGTTAAAAACGAATCTGGAAGAAAAAGAAATTCTGCTGAAAGAAGTTCATCATCGAGTTAAAAACAATCTTCAAGTAATCTCAAGTATTTTAAATCTTCAGTCAAGTTTTATCGAGGATGAGGCTGTAAGGACCATTTTAGCAGAGAGTCAAAATCGGGTAAAAACCATGTCTTTTATTCACGAAAGTCTCTACCAAACTGAAAATTTCGTTGAAATAAGATTTACAGAACACATTGAAAAACTACTCCATAACCTGATATACAGTTATGCCATCAATAAGAAGAATATTAGTGTAAAATCGGATATTGAAGATATCAGTTTAAACCTGGATGTTGCCATTCCTCTGGGGTTAATCATAAACGAAGTTATTTCAAACTCCATGAAACATGCTTTCAAAGAGAAGGAGAAAGGAGAGATTCATGTGAGCATGAAAAGAGTGGAGGACAAGATCCACTTGAGCCTCGATGATGATGGTATCGGAATAAGCGAAAATCTAAATATTTATGAAAGCAATACTTTAGGTCTTCAACTAATCATTACACTAGTCGATCAAATAGATGGAACCATTACCATCGAGAATAAGGAAGGAACGAAAATTTTAATTATCTTCGCACCATAAATTTCAATTATAATATGCCGAAAACCAATATATTAGTTGTTGAAGATGAGAGCATTGTATCGAAAGATATTCAGTACAGCCTAAAGAAACTAGGGTACAATGTTGTTGGTGCAGCAGCTACAGGTGAAAAGGCTTTAGATTTAGCACGAGAGCATAAACCGGACATTGTGATTATGGATATCATGCTCAAAGGCGATATGAATGGAATAGATACCGCGCAAATCATCAAATCAGAATTAAAAATCCCGGTGATCTTTCTAACAGCCTATGCAGACGAATCAACCTTAACAAAAGCCAAAGTAACTGAGCCATACGGTTATATAATCAAACCTTTTAAAGAGGTTGATTTACATACGTCCATTGAAATGGCCTTGTATAAAAACGACAAGGAGAAGGAAATCGAGAAGGAAAGAGACCTTCTGTTTTCAATAGTTGAAAATAAAGACTCGAAAGATTTCATTTTTGTGAAGTCTAATTCGAGGTTGATTAAATTAAAAACAGAAGAGATTTATTTTATTGAAGCCCTCAAAGATTATGTGGTCATCAATACCTTGAAGAATCGATATACCATTCACTCAACCATGAAAGAAATGGAGCGTAAATTGGCTGGTGAAAACTTCATACGTGTTCACAGGTCTTTTATCGTTAGATTAGACAAAATATCTTCTATTGAATATCCAAACTTACAGTTGGAAGACGATAAGAAAGTGATTCCAATCGGAGGTTTATACAAAGATGAGCTCGTAAAGAGAATTAATCTAATTTAAGATCAATCTGTCTCTTAAAGAGATCCACTTTTGCAATGGTAACATGAACGTGGTCGCCCAATGAAATTTGGTGATCTGTATTGTGACCAATTATAGCAAAAGCATCTTCATCGAAATAATAGCTGTCATTTTCGAGAGATTTTATGCTGACCATTCCTTCACAGGAATTTTCAAACATTTCAACATAAAAGCCCCAATTGGTAACTCCAGTTACAACTCCTTCAAATGATTCCCCAACCTTGTCTTCAACATATTTAGCTGAGAAGTATTTTCTTGATTCTCGTTCACAGTTAATCGCTCTTCTTTCGGTCGCAGAGATATGTTTCGCAACCGATTTTAGGGCTCCTGATTTTGAATAACTTTTTCCGTTTAAATGGGCATCCAAAACACGGTGAACCATCAAATCGGCATAACGTCTAATAGGTGAAGTAAAGTGAACATAATGGGTAAATCCTAACCCATAATGACCTATATTCTTTACGTCATAGGCCGCCTTTTGCATGGTTTTAATTGCCATTTGTTGAATAAAAGTATAGTCTTCCCGCTCCTTGATTTCAGATAATAACTCATTGATTCCTCGTGTAATATCATCTTCCCCAGAAATATTCAATTTTAAACCAAATTTTCGGAGAAAGACAATGAATGTGTTCACCTTTTCAATGTCAGGCTTGTCGTGAACACGATAGATCATGGGTACCGTTGATTTACTATTAAAAGCAACTCTTTTGGCCACAGATTTGTTAGCCAGGAGCATGAACTCCTCAATCAACTTATGTGCGTCTTTAGATATTTTTTTGATCGTACCAATTGGGTTCCCTTCATCATCTAACTTAAAGTAAAGTTCTTCAGATTCTATATTTAGCGCACCGTTTTTCAATCGCTTTTTTCTATGAATCTTTGCCAATTTATCCAAAGTCAAAATTTCCTTTTCAAAAGGACAGTTTTTGTCTTTTCCCTCTATGACTTCTTGTGCTTCTTCATATGTAAATCGGCGATCAGATAAAATCACAGTTCGACCATACCAAATATCTTGTATTTCGCCCTTCTCTGTCATTTCAAATTCCACCGAATAGGTAAATTTTTCTTCATCTGGACGAAGTGAGCAAACAATATTCGACAGGTTTTCCGGAATCATTGGAACAACTCGATCAACTAGATAGACGCTATTCCCTCTTTTTTCAGCTTCTTTATCCAGAGCAGAATCATCTTTAACGTAATGTGAGACATCGGCAATGTGAACACCAATTTTAATATTCCCCGATTCCAGAAACTCAACGGAAAGGGCATCATCAAAGTCTTTTGCTGTATCAGGGTCAATTGTAAAAGTTGTCACGGGTCTGAAATCCCTTCTTCTTGCAATTTCTTCCGGATCTAATTTTGCACTAATGGATTCAGACTCTTCTAAAACTTTTTCTGGAAATTCGATTGGAATGTCGTTTTCCAGGAGAAGGCTTTTCATTTCAACTTCATTCGATCCGGGCTTACCGATTACTTCAGTAATTTGGCCATATGGGTTTTTAGAATCGTTTGGCCAGTCTGTAATTTCGACAACCACTTTTTCTCCATCTTGAGCATCTCCTAATTTGCTTTTAGGAATATAAAAATCAATCTTAATTTTCGGATTATCTGGTCGTACAAAACCAAAATTGGAAGCAACCTCTAAGACCCCAATATAATGGGATTTGGCTCGCTCTATTATTTCAACAACCTTTCCTTCAGGTCGTCGACCCTCTTTCAACATTCTTAATTGAACGAGGTCACCCGGAAGCGCTTTATTAAGGAAATTTTTACTCACAAAAACATCCCTTCCTTCTCCGTCTTTAGGCAAAACATAGGCGTTTCCGGCAGAGTTCATTTCAATATAACCTTCAAAATTGCGTTTTCTTCTTTTCAACTTAAAACTCCCATGTTCCGTTTCTTGAATTATTTTACGATCTGTTAATTCACACAAGACGAAATACACCAATTTTCGTGTTTCTCGATCTGTGATTCCCACTTGTTCTGAGATTTGCTTGAGATTGTAGTTCTTGTCCGGGGCCTTTTCAAAAAAGTTGATGATTTCTTTTGTAAGGAAATCCTTTAGTTTATTGGATTTTTTGCTTGTTTTTCTTTTCCTGCCCATTAATTTTGAATAAATTGGATGTTTTTAGAAAACGAATTATAAAAGTAAGAAAATGTTGAACAAAAGAGTAGAAGAAGCCTTAAATGCACAAATTGTCAGAGAAGACCAATCGTCCCAACTTTATTTAGCCATGGCCTCATGGGCAGACACAAATGGATACGCGGGAACAAGTGAATTCTTGTATCGACATTCTGACGAAGAAAGAATGCACATGCTTAAGATGGTTCGTTTTGTGAATGAAAGAGGGGGCAAAGCCGTTATCCCAGGAGTTGAAAAGCCGGCTCAAGATTTTGCCTCAATGAAACAAATCTTTGAAGAAATTCAAGGCCATGAGCAAATGATAACCACACATATCAACGAAATTGTTCAGCTTTGCTTAGAAGAAAAAGATTTTACCACGCACAATTTCATGCAATGGTATGTTTCAGAGCAACTTGAAGAAGAGGCACTTATCTCTAAGGTCCTTGATAAGCTTAAGCTTGCGGGGGATGACAAAGGAGCTTTGTACATGTTTGATAACGACATGGAAAAAATGGAAGGACAGGAACCAAACCCAAACATGGCCTAATAATTGTCTTAAATAATTTCGCTGTTAGACGGAATATATTATTTTTGATAGATTAAAAACCATTATAACTCTTGAGATTACTCATTGCCATATTCATTTTTTTATCCTTAGCGGGCTTTGAACATTCGCCAAAAAAGGTAGATGTAAAAGATTACAGTTATAGGCTAAAGGCAGCGTTTATCTACAATTTCGCAACTCTGGTTGATTGGCCAAGCAGCAGAAAATCAGGAGATTTCGTTATTGCAGTTTATGGAGATGATGCGGTTTATAATGAGCTAAAAACCAGATACTCAGTAAAATCAGTTGGCGCACAAAAAGTAAAGGTCGTTAAGTATGCTTCAACTACCCAGATTGCCAAACCTCACATTCTTTTTGTTGGAGAACCTAAAGGAAGAGACTTGAGTACAGCCAAAAGCAAAGTTAGTTCTTACAATACCTTATTGGTTTCTGAAGCCAAAGGTGGTTTATCCAAAGGTGCTGTAATCAATTTTATTGGACCAGGTGGTGTCAATTATGAAATAAGTAAATCAAATGCCAAAAAGCACAAGCTTGTTGTTGCTTCAAGGCTTCTCAATCTTGCCAAGAAAGTCGAATGATCAAATTAAGATACATATCGACCCTTTGTTCTTTGATGTTCGCTTTTGTGTTCTATGCGCAATCGGACATTGATTTGGCTTACAAGAACTTCAAAGAGAAAAATTATTCAACAGCAAGAGAATATATTGATAAGGTGATTGACCAAGAAGGCATCAATAAAGACCCTCAAGTATGGCAGTTGCGAGCTTTGATTTACAAAAGGCTTACAAATGATCTAGGTGTTGCAGCCAGAGACACCGCCATGAGTAGTTTGGCCAAAGCGGATCAGTTAGACGCTAATGGCAGCTACAAAGAAAAGATTGCTGGATACAGAAAAAACATTGTTGTGGAATATTATAACGATGCAGTGGTTCAATTAAAGTCTGGAAAATGCGAAGAATCTGAAAAGTCTTATTTGCATTATAAAAACTTGTACATTGAACATGTAGAGCAAACCAAAGACTTCCAAAGTCAGGATATTGAGTATTATTTGGCTCTTTCGTCGAAGTATGAGTCTTTAGCTAAGGCGGAATCAGATCCAGAGAAAGCAAGAGCTCTAATGGACAAATCTTTAGAGTGTTTGGATAAGGTTATCAAACTGGACGCCAAGAACTATGAAGCGAACTTGAGAATCGGTATTATTCACTATAACCGAGGGGTAAAACTAATTTTAGCGCTTACTCCAGATGTTAGCATTGAAGACTGTATTACGACAAACAAACAAAGTGTTGATCTATTCAATATTGCTTTACCATATTTCTTAACAGCATACGAAGCGAACCCAAATAAAAAAGAAATAATTGAAGGGTTGGCTGGAATTTATACGAACCTTCTCAACAAGGAAAAAGCCAAAGAATTTGTTGATAAACTAAAGCAGTTTGAGAAGTAGGAACTACTCACATGGCATTTAGATATACAATATCACGAAAGATCGGAATAGGATTTGGAGCATCAATCATATCCGTTTTCGTGGTCTTCATATTCTCTGTTTCAAACTTCCAATCAGGTGATAAAGCCATAAAGTCTGGACAATCTAGATACACCAAAATAGAAAAGGTTTATCAACCATCCGAAGAATTACTGAATAAACTTATTTATCAAATTGAGCAGTCAAAAGGACGTGCTTCCCAATGGGTAAATGATGAAAGTACAGATGAAGCCAGATTCAAACAAGAATTTCGAGATTTAGTATACAACGAGATTCCCAGAACGAGAAAGCAGCTTGGTGATCTCATGATGGAATGGGAGGATTCTACGGAACAAAACGCCTTAATTCGAGCAACCAAAAGGATAGACGACTTGTTTAGCCATTATGAAGAAATCATGGGTATGCTCGCAAGTTTAGGGGACTATAATGATGCGACAAATATTATGTTGCTCAGGCTGGTGGTTGCAAGTGATGGAGAAGTTGAAACCAATGCGAATGAAGCGATCAATATTCTGAAAGAAATCTTAAAATCTCAACAAGAGAAATCGGAAGAGGTTACGGCGAATTTCAAAAGTGACATGGCTGAGGTTTCTGACAATTTTGAAAATGGTATCCGAATCATCACAATTCTAGGAATTGCTCTTGTAGCAGGAGGTTTGGTTATTGCGATTCTTACCATTAGGTCCATCGTTGGCCCAGTGAGAATGCTGAGAGAAATGCTAAAATCAATGGGGATTGGAGACCTTCCAGAAAAGATTACAAGCATTAGAAATGACGAAATTGGAGATATGTCAAAATCCATGAACGATCTTGTGGATGCCTTAAGACGAACATCCGATTTTGCCGCCGAAGTCGGTAAGTCTAATTTTGATTATCCACATGAGCCTTTAAGTGAAAAGGATACTCTAGGAAAAGCACTGCTTAAAATGCGTGATGAATTAGCCGAAACCGAAAGAATTCTTGAAGAAAAAGTAGAAGAACGAACAAGAGAAATCGAAAAGCAAAAACAAAGAGTTGAAGAGCTTTACATGGATGTAACGGACTCGATTAAGTATGCGAAACGACTTCAAGATTCTATTCTTCCTCCAGACTCTAAACTGAACGATTTACTGAAAGATTGTTTTGTTCTCTTTAAACCAAAAGACATTGTATCCGGCGATTTTTACTGGCTAGAGCAATCTTCCGGCAAAGTGTTTTTCGCAGCTGTTGATTGTACAGGACATGGTGTGCCTGGAGCTTTTATGAGTTTGGTTGGTTCCAACGGTTTAGATCATGCGGTGAAAGATCACCAGAAAAGTTCACCAGCGGAAATTTTGGATGATTTGAATGTGTCCGCTTCAGAAACCTTTAATAAAGATGCAACGGACAAATCGGTTTCTGACGGAATGGATATTGCTCTATGTTCCATCAGCCCAGACAGAACAAAATTAGAATACAGTGGTGCAAACAATCCTTTGTATCTGGTTAGAGATGGCCGAATTATCAAATACAAAGCGGATAAATTTGCTATCGGATCTTTTAAAGATGGCGAGAAAAAGTACACCAATAATGTACTAGAATTGCAAAAGGGTGATGTCATTTACATTTTCTCTGATGGTTATGCGGATCAATTTGGTGGTGAAAAAGGGAAGAAGTTTCTTTACAGTAATTTCAGGGATCTATTGATCGAAATTCACCAAAAACCAACAAGTCAGCAAAAAGAAATATTGAACCAAAGAATCGAAGAATGGAAAGGCAACTACGAGCAAGTTGATGACATTTTAGTTTTTGGCGTCAAAGTTTGATGATGAACTTGAAGAAAATAGTCGTTTTTATCTCTTTGCTTTTCCTTAGCTTAGGTCTTGCACAAAACAATGACATCAAGTTCAACAACCTCACCATCAACGAAGGCCTTTCTCAAAGTTTTGCTACCGACATCATTCAAGATAAAAGAGGCTATATATGGATCTCCACTCAAGATGGTTTAAACAAGTATGATGGCTACAAATTTGTAAAATTTGAACACAATCAAAAACTAGACTTTAGCTTACCAAATAATTATATCCATGATCTTTATTTAGATGAGGAAGGTTATATTTGGATTGGGACAGAAGGGGGTTTAAGCCGAATGAATCCCAAAACGGAAAGAATCGAAGACTTCACTCCGGGGCATAAGAATTTCTCAATCACAAAAATACTTCCCTACAAACAGGGTTTTCTCGCATTAACAAACACAGGAATCATTCACTTCTTAACAGAGACAAAAGAAACAAACTCTTTGTTTAGAAGAGAGAACATTATTGATCTGAATATTGTAGATGGTACCATTTATTTTACGCATGCAGATGGTTTGTTTAAGTTAGAATCTGGAAACGCTGAACTGATTCACAAGGCAGAATACACCAAAATAATTCCTTTTTCAAAAGAAAAATATTTGATTAATTATAACGGTTCCTTGCATTGGTTTAAAGATGGAAAAGTGGGCCAATTATTTAATCAAAAGCTTGATTCGCTTTTTGATTACATGACCGTCAACCACTTGTATTTCGATCGAGAGGAAAATATTGAATGGCTGGCTACGCAGAATCATGGTCTAATCAAAATAAATAAATCGAATAACAGAATTCAAGCCTATAGACATGATATTTATGCGCAAAAAAGCTTATCTGACAATCATGTTCAAAAAGTACTAGAAGATCGATCAGGAGTGATTTGGGTAGCTACAGAAAGAGGGGTTTCTAACTTTGACAAGTACAAGCAATTTATTTCCAATGTCTCAATAAATGAAAACCCAAAAATTGGGCTAACTTCAAGCAGTATATGGGCTTTTTCTGAAAGCGAGGATCAAAAGTACTTATTCATCGGAACGGATAATGCGGTAAGCAGGTATGACAAAACCAAGGAAACATTTGAGCATTATTTCTTGAGTAAACTTAATAAGGGAAGTAATTTAAGGGTTCTTTCCTTGTATTCAGTGTCCAACAATCAGGTCATTGTAGCGCTGAAAAACGGGTTTTATCTATTGAATATTCAAGGGGCAGACTATCAATTTCAAGAGCTTTATTCTGACGAAGAAGGCTTAGGAGGGATATACAAAATGATCCCACATGAAAACAGTTTGTATTGGGTTTTCGGAATTAAAGGTTTTGGTCTATTTGACATACAGAAAAAGGTTTTCCTGAAAAAATACCTTACCGATGGAAAGGATAAAGTTATAGGGGAAGGCCTAGTTAGATCAGCTGTAAAATCTGGAGACAATATTTATTTTGCCGTTGGACAAAGAGGAATACTGGTTCGATATCGAATTAATTTTGAAAGTGAAAAATTCGACCTGAAAGTTATGCACCAGTTCAGTTCGCAAATCACTTCCATAGCTCAAAATGGCAATGATCTTTGGCTGGGAACTTACGGTAGAGGAATTGTTCGGTACAATATTCGAACAGAAAAAAGAACAAATTACACCACTGATGAGGGCTTGTCAAACAATGTAGTTTACGGTGTTCTTTTCGATGGTACTCAGCAATTATGGGCGTCTACGAATAGAGGTTTGGTAACAATAGATCCCAAAACAGATAAGATTCGAAATTTTACGATTAACGATGGCTTGCAATCGAATGAGTTCAATTCAGGGGCCTATTTTAAATCAAAGGATAACCGTTTATATTTTGGTGGAATTGATGGGTATAGTAACTTCCGACCAGAGGACATCCGTTCCAATACTCGACCTCCAACTACGATGATTACGGATATTCGATTGTATGGTCAAAAATATCAGGTTCAGGGAGAGGAAAAATTCAAGCAACCTGAATATTTGGATAAGATTGAATTGGACCATGAATCGAACAACATTACCATTTACTTTGCGGCAACGAATTACAGTGACCCCAAAAGAAATAAATTCAAATATAGATTAGAAGGTCTGGATGAAGACTGGACAATAGTTGAAGGCGGAGAGAATTGGGCGCATTATGCAAACCTTCCAGCTGGAGATTACAAATTCATTGTAATGTCAGCCAATGCAGACGGTGAGTGGAGTCAGGAAAGCAGAGAATTAATCATCATAATTAATCCCCCATTTTGGGATACTTGGTGGTTTAAAACCATTGCAGTAATGCTGACACTACTGTTGATTTATTTCTATTTCAAAAGAAGAATTGAAAGTATTAGAAGACAAAAAGTAAGATTGGAGCTTCAAGTTGTAGAGCGAACGAGAGAATTAAAACAAAAGACGGAAAAACTAGCAGAGGAAAAAAAGCTGGTTGATAAACAGAAAAAGCAAATTGAGGAACAAAATAAACTCTTACAAAAGGAGAAATCAGAAGTTGTAGGTATTATCCATAATATTCTTCCTCAAGAAGAAGCCAAGGAAATTCTGCAAAGAAAGAATGTACAGGCAAGGCACTATAAAGAGGCTTCGGTAATGTTTACGGATTTTGTAGGGTTCACCAAGATAACAGAGAAATACAAGGCGGAAGAACTTGTGCAAATGTTGAATATTTTCTTTTCAAAGTTTGATGAGATTATTACAAAAAGAAACCTTGAGAAGATTAAAACAATTGGTGACGCGTACATGTGTGTAGGAGGCGTTCCGATTCGAAATCCGGAAAACCCAGTTGATACGGTTTTAGCCGCATTGGAGATTCAGCGCTTCATGAAAAGTTACAATGACGAAGCCAAAAGAAAAGGTGAGCAAAAATGGGACTTAAGGGTTGGAATAAACACAGGTGAAGTTGTGTCTGGAGTACTTGGACTAAAGAAGTTTGCTTATGATATATGGGGCTCAACAGTAAACGAGGCGCAACAGATGGAGCGTCATGGTAAGCCGGGTGTGGTCAATATTTCTGGGAATACTTTTGACAAGATCGAACCCTTATTCGATTGTGAATATCGCGGTAAGATCAAAACCAAAAAAGGTTTACTAGACATGTATTTTGTTTTAGGGATTAAGCCCGAGCTTTCGGTAGACGGAAATGGCTTGGTTCCAAACGATCGATTCGAAGTGATTAAAAACTATCTGCTTCGATCCAATATCATGTATTCAAAAGCGGAAAGGTATATTTTAAAGCTTCTGAAAAAGAAATTATCGCCTTCGCTTCATTACCATAGTTTGGAACATACCAAAGATGTAACCAGAGCAGCAGAGAGAATCGCCTTAATGGAAGGAATTACGGACGAAGGCATATTCTTATTGAAAACAGCTGCCAACTACCACGATGCTGGTTTTATAGAGCAATATGATGCCAATGAACCAGTTGGTGTCAAAATGGCTCAAGCGATTTTACCAAAATACGGATACGAGCAGCAACATATTGAAATCATCAAAAATTTAATTCACGCTACAACGGTGCCGCATAACCCACAAAGCCACCTGGAAGAGATTATTTGTGATGCTGATTTGGACTATCTAGGAAGAGATGATTTCTGGGAAATTTCAGATAAACTCAAAAGAGAACTAATGGAACACGGAAAGATTCAAGGTGATCGACAATGGGATGAACTCCAAGTGAAGTTCTTCAACCTCCATAAATACTTTACGAAATCTGCCATTGAGCTCAGACAAGAAAAAAAGGACAAACACCTTCAAGAAATCCTAAAAAAGCTTGAAGAGGATAATTATGAGTCCTAGTTGTATACCATATTTATGGTATTTTCCATCGAACTCATTTTTCAAACGCGAACAAAAAATCCTTTAAAATAAGGTAATACAGCCCGGTTTTAATTTCTCCTACCACAAAAACGGTATTGACTTGTAATCAAACTTAAGTGAATTTTGGACCATTATTTATAATTAGTCTAAATAAATTTAAGAAATGAAAAAAGGATTACTAGCAACATTTGCAATTATATTAACAGGTGCTTTGAGCGCACAATCTGTAAAGGATACAGTAAGTCTTGGGGCGGGATATACCAATCAAGTCTGGTATCAGTAGAAAACGGATCGGAGACATCTACTCCAAAAACGAGTTGGGATATCTCTTTTCAAGCAGAATCATTTGAGATTTCTGTTGGAATTAACTCGACGAATGGGGTTAACCTTTGGGTTTATCCTGGAGATACAACGGATTGGACAACCCTAGACACTACTGGATATTCTGCATGGACCCAACAATACAATGATGTTGAGGACTGGTCAATGGGTGCCTTCGCTCAGCCACAAGTCGGTCTTCACTATGGTTGGGGAGGGTACAATACGACAACCCATCAAGTTATTGGGGATAAGATTTTCTTATTGGAGCTAAATGATGGTTCTTTTCAGAAAGTTTGGATTCAATCACTAATTGGTGGTGTTTATACGTTTAGACATGCATCTTTGGATAATAACATGGATATGGTGCACACCATCGATAAAAGCGCCTATTCAACCAAAGCCTTTGTTTACTTCAATTTATTGACACATCAAGCTGTGGACCCAGAGCCGGACATGGATCAATGGGACCTGCTATTTACGCAATACAATGATTTTGTTCCTACGGCGTACACGGTCTCTGGAGTACTATTAAACCCAGGACTTCAGGCAGCTGAGGTAATGCCTGTCGATACAGCTATTGTGGATACAAACGGTGTTAACTGGACTGGAAATAGAAATACAATTGGGTATACATGGAAAGCCTATCAAGGAGCTTGGGTTGTATTCGATTCAATCACCTACTACGTTCAAGATAACAACGATGCAGTTTGGAAAGTAATTTTCACTGGATTTGGAGGAGCAGGGAACGGTAACTTCATTTTCACAAAAGAAAAATTGGATTATCTGTCAGCTCCTGAATTACACAGCGAGTTAGGATTTATTGATGTTTACCCAAACCCAGTATCCGATATTTTGAATGTCGCTGTGAAGTCTGAAAATGCCTTAGAATTCTCAATCTACAATTTGAATGGTCAGTTTATAAGAGGCGGGAACTTGAACAATGCTAAAGGCTCCTTAACTACAGTGACTTTGAATATGAATAATCTAGACAAAGGAATGTATTTGATTCAGTTCAATTCAAACACAACTTCAATTAGTAAGAAAGTAATTGTAAAATAAGAATGAAATATACTTGGATACTGTTTTTATCTCTTACCATTTTTGGATGCAGAGGGACAGAAGAAATAGAGGAGGAGCAAGAAGGCACAGCTCAATTACAAATAGTTTCAATCGGAGGTTCGATCACTGAGAATGTGGTCGACCTTGGGTTGTTAGATAATATTGTAGGAATTGACATTACTTCCAATTACCCAGAAAGCGTGATGTCGAAAAAACAATTGGGTCATTCTTCCGGAATTACCGGGGAAGGAATTATATCTACAAAAGCCAATTTAGTCTTAGCTTTTGACGGTAAATTAAACAAGAAGATTCTATCGGGTTTGGATAAGGCAGGAATTAAATACCACTTATTCAAAGAACCACAATCATTAGAAGAAGCATATGCCTTTTTAAATGAGCTTGGAGAAGTTCTTGGAAAAGAAAAAGAAGCAAAAGAATTAGTAGGAAAATTAAAGGATCAATTAGCTGCTGCTGAACCACTAAACAAGAAAGTAGTTTTTGTTTATGCAAGAGGAGCAGGAACCTTAATGGTTTCTGGGAAAAACACTTCCATCGCAAATTTCATCGAATTGGCAGGGGCAGAGAACGCCGTTACGGAGTTTGAAGATTTTAAACCCTTGACCCCAGAGGCTCTAGCAAGTGCAAATCCAGACATTGTTTTGTTTTTCGATTCAGGCTTACAAAGTTTAGGAGGAATTGAAGGGCTTTCAAAAATTCCTGGTTTGGCCGAAACCAATGCTGTGAAAAAGGGACACATAATTTCCATGCCAGCAAGTTTCATTTCAAATTTTGGAAGTAGGTATCCAGAAGCAATAAAAGAATTTAGAAACAAGGTTCAGGGCCTGACACATGAGTAAAACAAAGAAGGACATCCTTTGGTATGGTGCACTCCTATTGCTATTGCTATTGGCAATTATCACATCGATGTCTTTCGGTTCTTATGAGGACTTGACTTTATCCAAAAGCATGCGAATAATGGCTTACGATATGGGATTAACATCTAAGGCGGACTTTCTCCCCTTGGATTACAATGTCTTTTTCAATATTCGATTCCCAAGAATTGTCATGGGAATCATTGTTGGAGGGGCCTTAGCCATGTCTGGCGCAGTCATGCAGGGATTGTTTCGAAACCCTTTGGCAGACCCAAGTCTAATAGGGGTTTCAACTGGAGCATCTACTACAGTTTCCCTTGGAATCATATTTGGTGCCTCCACGTGGTTTCCATACGAGTTTCTAAACTATTACAGTTTGAACTTCATGGCTTTTGTAGGAGCACTAACAGTAATGATTATTGCGCTCCTTATCGCTGGTGGAAAAAACACCATTTCCTTAGACACACTTTTATTAACGGGTATTGCCCTAAATGCTATTGCCGCATCCATAACGGGATTAATGATATTTATGTCAGAGGAACAACAATTAAGAGACATCAATTTTTGGATGCTAGGGAGTTTGGGGGGAGCTTCATGGGAGATGATAGTCGGAATGATGCCATTTGCAATAATTCCCTGTTTTCTTCTCGCATTTAAAGGAAGTGTTTTAAACTTAATTTCTATAGGGGAAGAAAATGCCTATTACAGCGGCATTAATGTAGACCGGCAAAAGTTATTTCTGGTACTTTTAACTACATTGGCAGTTGGTGCTTGTGTATCTGTTAGCGGCTCAATTGGTTTTGTTGGTTTGGTCGTTCCGCATTTGATTAGGCTGATCAAAGGAAATAATTACAAGTTATTACTTATCTCATCCGCTTTACTTGGCGCCATTTTGATCTTAATTTCTGATACTTTATCAAGAACCATAATAGCACCAGCTGAGTTGCCAATTGGAATTATTACCTCTTTATGTGGAGGACCATTCTTTATCTGGCTCATTGCAAGACAAAAAAAATCTAAATCCATACGATCATGATTTCTATTCAAAACATATCTATTTCTTTCGGGAATTTCAATGTATTGAATGATGTGTCTGTCGACTTCAAAAAAGGAGAGTTAACATGTATTCTAGGACCAAATGGAGCGGGAAAATCTACTTTATTGAAAGCTGCTTCGGGATGGTTGAAATCGGTGAATGGAAGTATTTCATATAATGGAGGTTGTATCAAAAGCAAAAAGGTAAATGAGTTGTCAAAACAGCGTGCTTTTTTATCTCAAAAATTAAACTCTAGTACGGATATAAGAGTGGAGGAATTGGTTATGATGGGTCGATACACCTATTACAAAAACCACCCTTCCGATCTTGATCAGGAAATTGTAAACAGGGCCATGATGCAGTTTGGGGTTGACAAAATGGCGAAAAGAAGTGTAAGTATGCTTTCTGGTGGGGAACAACAAAGGGTTCATCTTGCCCGAGTGATTGCTCAGATCCACAATGAAGAAAAGTATTCAAAATTCTTACTTCTGGATGAACCGGTTAATAATCTTGACATCAAGTACCAACACATGATCTTGAGCCAGAGCCAAACATTGGCTTTTGAAGGAATTGGAGTCATATGCGTCCTTCACGATTTGAACTTAGCGTTTAGCTATGCCGATCGAATCATTTTGATGAAAAATGGAAAAATCGAACTCGATACAAGAGATATCGAGCGTATTTCAAAGGAAAAATTAGAAGAGATCTATGAGGTTTCTTATGACAAAATAAATCTATCACAAAAATTAGAATTAGTATGAACAATGTAGAAAGTAAAATGAGCCTTAAAGAAAAATGGGATGAATTAGTGGCTCAAAATCCCAAAACAAGAATTCGAGCAGCTGCAAACCAATTAGGGGTTTCAGAATTAGACTTATTATCCCTAAAAGTGGGCGATACAGTTACAAGATTGAACCCTGATTTTAAAGCTTTTCTTGAAGAGACTGAGAAATTGGGTTATGTAATGGCACTGACAAGAAACGAATCAGTAGTGCACGAAAGAAAAGGAGTTTATGCAAACTTCTCTTACAACCCACATGCTTCCTTGTTTGTTAATGAGGATATTGATTTAAGGCTTTTTATGGGGCCATGGAAATATATCTATGCCGAAGAAGTTGAAGCAAAAGATTCAGTAAAAAGAAGTTTTCAAATTTTTGATAAAAGTGGTGATGCGATTCATAAAATCTATTTGACACCAAAAAGTGATGTTGATGCTTTTAATCTTATCAAAAACCGGTTTAAAGCGGATGATCAGTCTCAAGGAGAAATAGTTGAAGCAAGACCCGAACCGAAAGAAAGAGGGGAGCTTCCATCAACCGAGGAAATCGAAAATTTCAAAGAGGAATGGAGAAACTTAAAAGATACGCACGACTTCTTTGGAATGATCAATAAATATAAACTTTCTAGAGTCCAGGCTTTGGAAAATGCACCTGATGAATATCATGCGAAGAAGGTGGAAAACGAAGCGCTAAGAAAAGCTTTGGAGCTTGCTTCTGAGGCCGAAACACCAATTATGGTATTTGTTGGTAATAAAGGATCTATTCAAATACATACAGGCGAAGTAAAGAATATCGTCGAATTTGGCACATGGATAAATGTGATGGATCCAGCATTCAACCTCCACGCAAATATGGAGGATATTGATCAAACGTGGATTGTGCGAAAACCAACGGAGGACGGAATAGTGACTTCAATCGAAGTGTTTGATAAAGATGAAAACCTTATTGTGACACTTTTCGGAAAAAGAAAGCCTGGCATTCCAGAACTAAAAGAATGGCAAGAACTTGTCGAAAAAATATAAATGAGAATTCTACTATCAATCATATTATTAACTTCTTGTTTTCATGCCTGTTTGTTAGCGCAAACGTCTGAACTTACGGTAATAGGGCTGCCTGATAGTACAGCCCTGCCGTTTGCCCACATCAAGGTAACAGGAGACAATGATTTTCAAGAGGATTATTTGACGGATAATTTTGGGGTTGTAAAACTTCAGGGTCTTAAGCCCAATGAAGATTATATGATGTCGATTTCATTTATTGGTTATTCGAAAGAACAACAAAAATTCAAATTAGGTTCAACTGAAATGATATTTGTTCAGCCCGACACGAAGACTTTAGAGCCCGTGTTGATCACTGCCGAATACCAACCAGTTGCACAATCAAACTCGATGAATGTTACACGAGTAATTGATTCAAAACAAATTGAGAAAATGGCCGCGGTAAACCTAAAAGATGCGCTTTCTAACGAATTAAACATCAAGTTCGGAGAGGACACCTATTTGGGAACAGCTATTAGTTTACAAGGATTAAGTGGTGAGAACCTTATTATCATGGTCGATGGCGTTCCTGTAATTGGTAGACAAGGTGGAAATATCGATGTGAGCCAAATTAACATGGTTAATGTTGAAAGAATTGAAGTGATCGAAGGCCCAACGGCTGTGAACTACGGATCAAACGCTATTGCAGGGACGATCAATATCATCACAAAGAAAAACTCCAGAAAACCTTATCATTTTAATGCTTTAGGTTACTATGAATCCTTTGGGCAATACAATGTCAACACATCTTTGTCTTGGAAAAGTAAAAAACACTTCATTTCTGGAAGCTTTGCAAGGCTTTATTTTGATGGTTGGAGTCCGCAAGACCCCTTCTTTAGTTTCCCGAAAAAGACAATCGCAGATACAAATAGAGTGAAACAATGGAAGCCAAAAGAGCAATATATCGGGGACATTAGTTATAAGTACACAGCAAGTAAATTCATCATGGAGATTAAAGGAAATATTTATGATGAAAAAATGATCGACCGAGGCGCACCCATTCAACCAAATTATGAATATGCTTTTGATCGAGCATTTAAAACAAGAAGGTATTCTGGAAGCATATTTTTTAAAGGGAAAATTAAGGATAACTGGACTTTTAATGTTTTGAGTTCTGGAAACTATTACCAAAGAAAAAGTGAAACCGTTTTTAAAGACCTAACAACTTTGGATTTTGTGGAAGTAACGGATCAAAACGACACAACTTCCATGCAAGCTTACATGATTCGAGGAAGCTTTCAATACATTCCAGTGAAGAAAAAGATATCCGTTGAAATAGGATATGATTTGAACTATAATCAGATTACTGGAGACCGGATATTAGAAAATCTACAAGACAGAATCGTTGCTGACTTCTTCGGAAGTTTTAACTGGAATGCATTTAAGGGTTTCGATGCGAAAATAGGGCTGAGATATGGATATAATTCCGATTTTCTTAAATATCCGGTAGCATCGATTCAACTAAAATATAAGATTGACAACTTTGTGATTCGAGGTTCCTACGCAATGGGCTATAGAGCACCATCCTTAAAGGAACAATACATGTACTTCGTCGACATCAACCATAATATTCAAGGGAACCCAGAACTTAAAGAGGAAAAGTCGCATAATGCTCAGCTGGGGATTACTTGGAAGAATTTTATTAAAGAGAAACACGATTTCAGTGTTCAACTAAAGGGCTTCTACAATTTCGTTTATGATCAAATTGATTTGTATCAAGTTGAAAACTCTAACCTATATTCGTATTTCAACAATGACCAAGTGCAAACAGCAGGAGTATCAGCTTTATTCTCCTATAAACTTGAAGATTTTAGATTTGGTACAGGTGTCACCAATCAATGGTTGA
Source organism: Bacteroidia bacterium (assembly GCA_030427935.1). Lineage (GTDB taxonomy): Bacteria > Bacteroidota > Bacteroidia > Flavobacteriales_D > Crocinitomicaceae > JAGQYP01. The sequence goes on from JAUICI010000020.1 coordinate 29,838, forward strand.
AACCAACCTGGAAGGATTACCAAATTAATCAATGGTTGAACTATTGGGAAGCAAATGCTCAAATTACTTATACGATAAAAAAATCCAAGACCTCCTTTAATCTGTTTTATAAATTTAATGGCGTTCAACCCAATTACTTTGTTGATTCCGAAGGCAATTTAATTATCGGAGAAATTGACGATTATCACATATTGGATTTTAATATCAGTCAAGCATTTTGGAAGAAACGCATCATTTTTAGTGTGGGCGCCAAGAACTTGTTCAATATTCAGAATGTCTTGTCAACTGCAGGTACCGGAGGAGCGCATTCATCAGAGGGTGGCGGTGTAAATGTAGGAAGGGGAACCTCTTTGTTTACAAGTTTGAAATTTAATCTAGATTTTTAGTCATGAATGGAATTTATTTGATTGCAATTATAAGTACGCTCTTTTTTCTTTCCTGTGAAAAAGAAGAAATTCCAATTGAGCCAAGGCCTGATAGTGCATATATAACCTCGGTTCAGGATATCGGAAGTGATTATGACCAACAAATTTTCTTTGATTTAAATACAAATTCGGAGGTTTTGGTGCAATCAAGATATTTGTATGATTTAAAATGGAATTGTGCGGACACGAATGACCATCTACTTCTCAACACATCTGTTGCAATGGGAGCGGTATTTTTACCTAACGAGAGTTTCAATGCAACTGTTTCTCTTAGTCAGCTTGTTTTCTTCCCTGATTCTCCAAGCGGAAATCAGGATTCATTAATTTTAGGAGAGTGGTGGAATCAAGAGGGAATCTATATTATTCATAGAGGATATTCTTCTTCCGGGGCGAATAGGGGGTATTATAAACTGAAGGTAAAGAAAGTAGGAAATAATTGCCGAATCATAACTGCAGATATCGATGGAACAAATTTGGACTCAACGGAACTAATCAAAGATGCCGCATATAATTTTGTAGGTTTTGATTATGAGGCTCAATCCCAAGTGATCATTGAACCTGTTTCAAATAGTTGGGATTTGCTATTTACGCAGTATACGTTTATTTATCCAGACAGTGCTACCTATCTCGTAACAGGAGCGTTGCAAAATCCAAATAGATCACATGCTGCAATTTTGGCAACAGATTTCGATGAAACGACACTTCAGGATGCTTTAACACAAACATTATTTGCAAAAGAGGACCTTCTTGGCTTCAACTGGAAATGGTACAATTACGATGATGAATTGTATGAGATTACACCAAATAAGTTTCTTATTAAATCTCAAAGTGGAACCTATTTCAAGTTTAGGTTTACGGATTTCTATAATGATCACGGAGAAAAAGGTGCCTTCAATTTCGAATTCGAGCCATTATAGGCAAAAAAAAGGCCGACCCCAAAATATAGTCGACCCTGAAACCAGTAAGCTTTTACTAGTATAATACCTCACTTTAAATAAGTTACAAATCGTCTTGCGGAAAAGCCTTCGAGGTATCGCGTAATTCTTGTTAAACAAAGAATTATGTACGATAAAAGACTGCTTTACTTCCTTTTGCTCGGAATTATTTTGATAATCTACGTGAACATCTTATATGCTTCACCGAATAAACTAATGCACACTTATTTACTTGATCAGGAATCGATATATGTCATTCCCATTCGCATAGAG
>JAUICI010000220.1 GCA_030427935.1 Bacteroidia bacterium
TGGATCCATTATAAGTAGCAAAACGATCAAACATCTGCACCAATTTTGGATGTTTAAAATGCTTGACATTCGCCTCATGCATAGTTTTGAATAAATCAAACTTATGCAAGTGAGGCAAAGTGGCAAAGGCTTCCTTGGAAACGTAAGTTCCAGGTTTATGTAGTGATTTCTCTAAGAATAATGGATAGTTTTTTTCAAAGAGAAGAGAAGCTTTCTTTTGGTACTTGGCAACCGGTTCGAAACTCGTTTTTAACTGTGTTTCGATTTCCTTTTTCAGTTTTTCTTGGTCGTGGTAGTATGTCAATCTAGTTCCATCTACCCAAAAATATCTAAACGACTCGTCCAACTTTTCATAGTCAAAATAATCTTTTGGATTTTTTCCGGCATATTGAATTAATTCATCAATGATATGTGGTAAAGTGAAAACAGAAGGACCAGCATCCCATCGATACCCATCTTGTTCCATCTGACTCAGTTTTCCACCTAAAAATTCTTTGGCTTCAAATACTTGCACTTTAAATCCTTTGGATGCTAGACGAACAGCAGCAGATAAACCACCAATTCCAGATCCTATTACAATTGCGTTTTTCATTTTTAATTTCCTGTTTTTAGTGTTTTTCTGAATTTCTCAAATAGCGTTATATTGATCAATAACAGAGCAAAATTGTAGATGAGATCATCTACAGGTATTCGCATGATTCGAATGCCTAAATTTTCGGCGTCATTATACCACACGATTGGTTCTTCTGTAAAACTTCCGGTCAATAATCCATTCGTAAGAATGAAAGGAACCATCAGTATCAAATAACTCAGGTAAAATCTGGGCATGAAATCAGATCTATTGATAAGATTGACGACAGTGATCAAAAAAGCCGAGATCGATGCCCAGAAAGTGTACTCTTTACCCAAGTTGAAAATCGCAAGAGCTAAGAAAGTTGTAGCGAGTGCATAGCTCAAAAAGCGCGAATTAAAATTGAATACTTTTTTATGTCCGAAAAAATGTTCCAATACCAAATAGCTGAATATACAAGCGTATGGAACCGTCAGAAAAAATAGGATTTCCGAAATTGGAAGATCCAAAACCAATAAATCTAAATGATACTTCGGATTAAAGCCCCAAACCCCTGTTTGCGTAAAATGGATGTCCCATAATATGAATAGGATCGAAGTCAGACCAATAGCAGACCAAATAGCGCGATGGTTTTTATACACCCCAACCCTGGGATCGAAACTTCGCCAAAGTGGCACTGAAATGACCACCAGATTTATGATTAAGTATGCGTAAGGCATCTTAGATCAAATTGGTTTTGTGTCGAACATATGAAGTCAGGAAGATTCTATATTTTTTCTGATTTGGGATTCGAATTCTCGTGTCTGCTATTTTCTCAGCAGGCGTCTTTTTGATTTTCATCAATAAATTCTTGTAGTAGATATAGGCAATATATACTCCAAATCTTGAGTTCTTCGGTAACTTCAAAATACCTTCATAACCTTTGTGAAAATCTCTTTCGATATCCTTTATGATTTCTTCTTTTGTAGCATTGTCAAAATCATGAATCGTATTTAATTCAGGAAAATAACTTCTACCTAAAGCATGGAAATCAGCCTTTAAATCTCTTAGAAAATTCACTTTTTGAAAAGCGGATCCGAGCGACATCGCATAAGGTTTTAGTTCTTGATACTTTTGCTCATCTCCATGAACAAATACCTTCAAACACATCAAGCCAACCACTTCAGCTGATCCTAAAATATATTCTTCATATTCACCTTCCACATAATTGTTCATGCTGAGGTCCATTTCCATGGATTTCAAAAAAGTCTCAATTAAATCTAAGTCAATATTATACTTGTGAACTGCCCATTGAAAGCTGTTTAAAATTGGATTTAAAGAAATTTTATCTTCAATTGCTCTGTAGGTGTCTTCCTTAAATCGATAAAAAAGATCTTCTTTGTCATGGTCATGGAAAGTGTCTACAATTTCATCTGCAAATCGCACAAAACCATAAATCGAATAGATCGGTTTCTGGATCTGCTGAGATAGTAAACTAATTCCAATTGAAAATGAGGTACTGTAATTTTTAGTAACCATTTTACTTGCCTTTTGGCCTACTTCGTCAAATAATTCTTTCATGATTTCTTTATTTACTAGTGATTAATTTTGCTGCAATTTTTCCACTGATAATTGCGGGTGGAACTCCCGGGCCGGGAACTGTTAAATGCCCTGTATATGTTAAGTTGGCTACTTTTTTAGAAGTCATTTTTGGCTTTAAAAAAGCAGTTTGTTTTAAGACATTGGCCAATCCATAAGCATTGCCTTTGTAAGAATTGTATTCTCGGATAAAATCTTTTCCAGTCATCTGGTGTTTTACAGAAATCTGATCTCTAAATTTTTCACCAGCGATTTTTTCCATTCTACTAATGACTTGATCCAATAAAATTTCTGCTGTTTTCTTTTCGTTTTCGTGATAACCAGGAGGTGTTGGAATTAAAATCATCAAATTTTCTTTTCCTTCTGGAGCTGCGGTTTTATCTGTTTTCGAGGTGCAATTCACATAAAATGCTGGTTTTTCTGGCCAACCTATATCCGAATAGATTTTTTCAGCATGGCGATTTAAGTCTTCATCAAAAAACAAATTGTGATGCTGAAGATTCGGAATTTTCTTGTCTACACCCAAATAGTAAAGGAATGAGGATGGTGCTAAAACCCTTTGATCCCAATACTTCTCAGTGTACGTCCTGTACTGAGGAGGTAGAATATGTTGTTCAAATGCATGGTAGTCCATGGAAACCAAAAGTTCGTCCGTTGAAAAAGTGTTTGTATCAGTAACAATTTCAGTAGCCTTATTGTTCTCAAAGTGAATCTCTTTTACATTTTGATTCGTGTGAACTTCAACTCCTAGTTCAATTGCCAATTGCTCCATCGCCCTGGAAACTTGATACATGCCTCCTTTTGGGTAAAAAGTTCCCAAATCAAGATCTGCATGATTCATCAAGGTGTAAAGTGCCGGAATATCATTTGGCATGGCTCCCAAGAATAAAACTGGAAATTCCAGGGCCTGAACTATTTTCGGATTTTTGAATTTTTTTCGAATTAGCTTCGATACGGATTTGAAAATATCGAGTTTGATGCCGGCTTTGATCGTTTGATAATCTGCAAATTCAAGGATGTTTCTACCTGGTTTATGAACCATCTTTTTCATGCCAATTTCGTATTTGACCTTAGCATCATCCAAAAATTCATTTAAAGCTTGTTTGGCTCCCTTTTCGTGTTTTTCAAAGAAGTTTCCTAGCTTATCGCGGTCGGCATAAATATCCCATGTTTCATTGTCCCAGATAATCTGATAGGAGGGGTCCAACTTAATCAATTCATAATAGTCGGATGTATGCTTTCCGAAATCTTTAAAGAAATCTTCAAACACTTCAGGCATCCAGTACCAGGATGGACCCATATCAAATTTGAAACCTGAATCTTCTAGAAGGTTCATTCGCCCTCCCAGCTGAGCGTTCTTTTCGAGGATTCGGACTACCATCCCTTCTTTTGCCAGATAGCAAGCCGATGAAAGCCCGGAAATCCCTCCTCCAATAATTGTAATTTGTTGACTCATTTTGTGTTTTTTAGTGCTTTGCCTTTCGTAGCTCTGTTTGAGCAAAGGCGATTTAAAATGGGACTAGTTTCTTTCCCATCCATTGGAACCTAAATCATCCATCAAGATTTTTCTCGCGTTGAAAATTCTTGATTTTACAGTTCCCATTGGAATTCCCATTTCATCTGAGATTTCCTGATAAGAATACCCTTCGTAATTCATGAGAAATGGCTTTTTAACCGAATCACTTAGTTTGTCTATTTTGGTTTGGATTTCTTTTTCTTCGATATAATCCATTTCGAATGAACGATTCACATTTTTTACTCGATCCGAGTAGGCGATGTCATCTCCGTTATCGACAAATCTCTTGTTCTTGTTATATTGATTTAAAAAGGCATTTTTCATAATCGTATACATCCAAGATTTCAAGTTTGTACCCGGCTTGTACTTGGATCTATTGGTCAATGCTTTGTAAATCGCTTCCTGACTTAAATCTTCTGCTGTAAAGTCATTACTTGTAAATCTATATGCCCAAGTCTTTAGGTCTCCCTGAAGGGCACAAACTGCATTGTTAAATTCTAAAGCTGTCATAATTGATATATTAAAATGTTTAATGTTTTGTTTTAAACTTTAAACAAATGTATGACAGAAATTTTAATGTTAAAAGAAAAATTTAAAAAAATAAACAAAATTAACATTTGTTTAATTTATGTTAATCATAAATCGATAAAGATTAAACAAGAAAATATTCGTTGTAACAACTATTAGTGTTGAGATTCAGGAAATTTGAAAAAGAGAAAAGGTGAAAAAAAATCTGAAAAATTTTTTTTTAAATATCTAGAAGAATTCCAGAAGAATTGATCTTTTTTACTCCTTCAGGGAGGTTTTGACCTAGATTTTCAATTTGCATACCCCCTAAATAGATGTTGGGTTTATGCTTTGGAATGGTCACTAAATCATTGATATAAGACTGGAGTTTGTTCTCATTGATACTCGTAATAAAGGAACTTACGACCGCATCAGGTTTCAACTGGTCAATCGCTTCAACGAGGTCGTCGAATGGAACGGTCTGACCTAAATAATAGGTGTATTTACCTGTTGAACGAAT
>JAUICI010000221.1 GCA_030427935.1 Bacteroidia bacterium
AAATCATCACTATTAAATTTGAGCGAAAAGCTTCTCCCGCAAAAGTGAAAGAAAAGATTCAAGAAGCTATTGATGGTTTTAAGTCGAATGCTACGAATCGACAAGTTCGGATAAAGATTGATGTGGATCCGCAGTAGGATTAAAAATTAAGAATGAAGAATTAAAAATTGGAAGTGTTAGTTTCCATGCTATCTTGGCTTAATATATACGTCGAGAATTTTAAATGATCGATCTCTAGCAAATTCTACTTTGATCTCTTTCTCAAGATATGCTTGATGCTCAATATGTACTCTTATTTTTTCTTCATAATCACTTATCTCAATCTCTAGAACTCCAGTGGTTGTGTACTCTATTTTATTCGGACAGGACGAAGCCATCCAATGAACTTTTAGTGAGTCTCTTATTAGTTCTTTTGTTATTGCATTGAAAAATCGAAGTTGAATTTGATAGCTTTCCCTTTTTGAGGGATCTTTTTGTACTTCGAAATCCCAACTGTTTATTTGAATATTTCCGACAAGTCTGAACTTTTTACCTTTGGAAAATTGCTCATTTATTGAAAATTCGATTCGTTTTTTGTTGATATCATGCTGAATGAAGTAATCGCGAATTACTTTTTTTCTTTTTTCGATAATAGAAGGATCCTCATCTTTGAATCGATTCAGAATAACTTCAAAAACAAGTGTTGGATTCTCAGTGAAGATATTCACTAAATATTCCAGTGAATCAATTGTAGACTGAACTAATTCCGGGTTTCTTTTTTCAAAAATCAAAGTTGGAAATTTGGTTACTTTCTCCCCTGTTATTAACTCCACAAAAACTTGAAACTCTTTTGCTTGGTTTAGATTTCTCGTCGAGACCTGCCCACTATTTCCAAGAAACTTATCTTTAGAAACCTCAAAAGTAAAATGATGCCCAGACTCCAGACTATCATAAATCGCTTCTCCTCTTTTGTTGGCCTTCAACTCTACTGAAAGATTATTCGTACCAATAATTTTAATTGTCGCATAGGGAATTCTATTCTTCTTTTTTTCATGATATGCGATTACTTTCAAAGATGAATAGAATTTGACATCCTTTTTTTGAGACCAACTAGTCGCCATGCAAAGTAATAACCCTATAAAAAGTAGGTTTCTCATTTTTCGTCTTTAGGTATAAAATCCCAGGAAATAATCTGTATGTTTTCTACTGTGTATTCTTCTTCTTTTTTCTTCCAGTGAACCTTCTTGAAGGTAAACAAAAGTCTTTCTTCTGCAATCCCTTTTTGAATAAGGGCTTTCTTGATTGAATTTGCTCTTTCTTGGGCCATTTTCTTGTTTTGACCTATAAAGTATTTTACTTCTGCTGAAACAATGATGGTTGGGTTTGCAATCATTGTATGATACATCCATTCCAAAGAATCTGAATGAATACTATCCAAGACTATCGAATTCTTTTCAAAATCAAATTTGGGAAACAGGATTGGATGACCACCACAAATCAGGTACAGGTCTACAATAAAATCTTTGGGTTCTGATAGGTTTTTGGTTGAAACCCTGCCATTATTTCCCAAGCACTTTTCCTTGGAACATTCAAAAGTATATTCATACCCGAGCCGAAGATGATTCGTTTGAACAATTCCTTTTTTATTTGTCAGAAAGTCCTTCGAAGAATTATCCGTCCCAACAATTTTGACTAATGCTTCAGGTATAAGCTCATTTGTTTCCTGATTTCGAACCACAATAGTTAGTCTTATTCTAAGCTTCTTTTTGCTCTTTTGGGAAAAAGAAACAAGAGGACTTATGAGTACCAAAAGGATGAAAATTATTCCTCGTTGTCCCATCTTAAAATCGTTAAATTTCCAACTGCCATTCTTGAGCTCGGCCAATTCTCTTCTTTTGAAACTAAATTGTATTCGACTCTTTTCGATTCAACACCCTGCTTTTTGAGGTAAGAGCTTATACTATGAATTCTTTTCTTTGGTACTTGCTTGTCTTCATTCAAAAATTGGTAGACATCAAAGGAAACCACAATTGTTGGATTTTCTTTGAGAACATTGGCGATATAATTCAGAGAATCCTTAGCTGGAAAATCTAAATCAGCGGAATTTAAATCAAAAGGAATTGTTGGTGGAGGAATTCTTCTACACCCCTCAATTATATGCACTCCAACAATAAACTCAACCGGTTCTTTACTTTCGCTTAAGTCAACAGAAATTTTATTTCCTAAGAAGTCTTCTTTCAATACCTGAACCTCATAAAAACTTCCAGTTTCAAGAGAGTCTATTCGTTTGTACTTTGCATGATCAATATGCTTAGTGAAAACTTCTTTTTGATTCTTGTAGAGCGTTAATTCGTAATCACTTGTAATCGTATCGCCCGTTTCTTGTTCGATGACATACACAACAATTGAACTAAATCCGGCAGAAGCATTTTGAGCAGTAACCAAGATAGGCCATAAGAAAATTAAGTTTAAAAAGGATTTCATGTTAGGGGAATGCGATTGAGTGAGAAAGTTACAGGTTTTAAAAAATTAAGAATTAAAAATTAAAGATGAAAAATTGGGGCTTTATAATACACACGTTGCGTCCTCTGCGAATTCTCTGTATCTCTGCGTTTAAAACCTGTAAAAGACAGAGAGGCTACATCCTAAAGAAAACAAATAAGATTGTATAAAATCCTTTTCCGAAATGGAATGAAAACTATGACGATAAGTAGGTTCAATCCTCAAAGTTATCCCTGGTTTAAAATCAAAATCACAACCAACAGAAACAATACCTTGAAAATTTACTGCATTAAATCCCTCTTGTTTGTACCATTCACTTTCTCCTCTCTCCTTTTTACCGTCTGGATAATATCTTAAAGGCTCATTCTCTGAGCCCAAATAAATATTAGTCGAAACGCCTAATGACGCAAATGGTCTTATATTCTTCTTCAAAAAAGAAAACCGAAACTTCAAGGGTAAAGTCAAATAATAATAATGATAAACAAAACGAATATCATAGCCTGGATCATTATTATTAGGTTGATCTCCAAATTGAAAATCATTAATTATTGTCCTTTCCCCTTTATCAGCAAAACCAACACCGAACTCGACAGAGCTATACCATTTTATTCGATACTCGAATGAAACTCCCGTTTCAAAACCAAATTTTGATATTTCTCTTCTATTTCTTAAATCAACAATAAACTGAATATCTGAATCCTCAACTGACAAGTTCCTGTAAGATGCCTCTGGATTGAAATAAGCTCCAACCAAAAACTTCTTTTCTTCTTGAGAAAATATAGAGAAAGTAAGTAAGATGAATCCAATAACAAGTAAGGTCTTCATAATTATAGGTTTAGGCTGTTAAATTAAAAATGAAAATTAAAAATGAAAAATTGGGATATTCTGTCACACTTATCGCGACCTCTGCGAATTCTCTGCATCTCTGCATCTCTGCGTTTATTAAAGCTAACAAGAAATTTGAAATCCACCACCGGTGGCCTCGGCTCGCGCTCGGACACCTAGATTTGAAACATTTTTTTATTATCCTCTATGACAATCTATGTATTAGGAAATCTAACATCCAATCAAAAACATAACTGGAATCTTGTCCAGATTGGTTTTTGATTTTTTCCAGTCGGCGATGGATTTAGTTTTTATGGATTCTTTATCTGTCGTAATGTTAGCAGCAATGCACAGTTGGGTGGATTCTTTGAGGTTTTGGAGTAGGTCTTCCATCACATTCATATTGCGGTAGGGTGTATCCATGAAGATTTGAGTCTCCCCATTATAGGCATTTCTCTCCATGCTTTTCAGCTTCTGAATGCGGTCTTTTCTTTCTTTTGGAAGATATCCGTTGAAGGTAAAATGTTGCCCGTTGAATCCACTCGCCATCAATCCCAGTAGAATAGATGATGGTCCTACATGCGGCACGACCTGAATACCTTTTTGGTGGGCGATCTTTACAATTTCGGAACCTGGATCTGCAATACCAGGGCATCCGGTTTCTGAAAAAACAGCCACCTCTTCCCCTTTTACTGCCGGTTGGACAAATTCATATAATTGCTCCGGTTGGACTCTTTTGTTTATTTCGAAAAAGGTGGAATCGTCGATAGGAAATGTTTTATCGATACTTCTGAGAAACCTTCTTGTGGTTTTCACATTCTCAACAATAAAAAAGCGAATGTTTTTAATCCTTTCCAAAACTTCTGTTGGAATGACTTGTTCTGCATTTTCAGCTCCCATGGTCATGGGCATCATATAGATTTTTCCCTTGGCCATTATGACAAATATTTTTCAATGATTATATCTGTTGCTTGATCAACCAGGTCGAAAACATGCACAAATCCTTCATCACCTCCATAATAGGGATCAGGAACCGCCATATTTTCTCCAGGATAAACCTCATTGAGCAACATTTTTACTTTGGATTTATCTTCTTCTGAATCCGCAAGTACGATTACATTATTGTAATTGCTGCTATCCATTACATAGATCAGATCGAAATCTTTGAAGTCTTGCTTAACAAATTGTCTAGCTCTTAGAAAAGAGATGTCCACTCCTCTTTCGGCTGCCGTTTTTGTCATACGCTTATCAGGACCTTCGCCGACATGGAAATTAGAAGTTCCGGCTGAATCAACTTTGCAGTCTAATCCTTGATCAGCTACTTTTTTTCTTAGCAATCCATCCGCAATTGGAGAGCGACAAATATTACCAAGACATACCATTAGA
>JAUICI010000222.1 GCA_030427935.1 Bacteroidia bacterium
GACTTGTAATTCAGATATTTCCATGAAGCTTCACCTTAGTTATTGGTTAATTATCGTTATAATGTTATACTAGAAAGAAATTTATCATTTGCCAACAAAAATAATGAAAAAACCTTTTATTATCATCGGTGCTCTCATTCTATTGTCCATGATCTTAAATTCGTATTTCTCATTCAAAGAGCCTATCGTTTGGTCAGTCATTTTCTTCCTTTTCTTTCATTCCATCATCCCGCACAAAGAGTCTCGATTTTTGATTCCCATCGCTTTTCTAGCTCCTTGGTTTCTATTCAATGCCCTTAAATTCTTGAAAAATGTAAAAATCAAGACCGCAACATTGATTGTGCTCTCAGTTGTGAATTTGGTTCCTCTGACGGTGGTTTCCTTGAAGTCGGCCGGACCCGGATATGTTTATTTAGGCAAACACATCAATGAAAACTACAGCGAAAAGGAAATAGTGATTTATTCTTTTCCTTACAGTAATCCCTATTATCACTGGGATGTAAAGGTGAAAAACCATTATGACCTCCGCGATTCAGAAGTTCATTTTGTGAAAGATGTTTATCAGCTAGATAAGGCTTTTGCAAAAGTGAATTTTGAAAGAACACTTGATGGGGACACGATGAATGTGATCCAATTAATCACGGTTAGGGATCGGGAGTTAAAGGATTTTAAGAATTCTGATTTTTACGATATTACTCAACCCAAATACATCTCCGCTTCCCATCCTGATTGGATTCTAAAGGTTTTAAAATGGTACAATGGCTTTCATTACTTTGAAGTGGTTCATCTATTTGAAATAAGCGCAGATGCTCTTGATGGAGAAGAAGAATATTACAGACAGAAGCAAATGAGTCAAGATTGATTCGTTCTCTGTTAGTTTTGTCACATTCTAGATTGAAAATTATCCTTATTTTCGCGTGAATTTAAGTCAGAAAAATTATCAATTATGCCAAAAGGAATATACGATGTACCGGTAGCAATGAATGAACCGGTTAACCCATATGTACCGGGATCTCCGGACACAGAATCACTTCTTGGAACCTATAATGAAATGTTGAGCCAAGCACCAATTAAAGTGCCTATGGTTATTGGAGGAAAAGAAGTTTTTGGTTCTGAAGAGAAAACCATGTCACCTCCTCACGATCATCAAAAAGTAGTTGGAACATTCACTCACGGTGATGCTTCACATGTTAATCAAGCAATTGATGCAGCATTAAAAGCAAGAGAAGAATGGGCGGCTTTGCCATGGGAACACAGAGCTTCAATCTTCTTGAGAGCAGCGGATTTATTGGCAGGACCCTATAGAGACCGAATGAATGCGGCGACTATGATTGCACAGTCAAAGAATGTGATGCAAGCCGAGATCGATGCCGCTTGTGAGTTGATCGACTTCTTTAGATTTAATGTACAGTATATGACGGAAGTATACGCTCAGCAGCCAGAATCGAACCCAGGAATGTGGAATAGATTGGAGTACCGAGCTTTGGAAGGATTCGTTTTCGCAATTACACCATTCAACTTTACTTCGATTTGTGCGAATCTTTGTGCAGCACCAGCGATGATGGGGAATGTTGTGGTTTGGAAACCAGCAGATTCACAAGTGTATTCAGCACAGGTTATTATGGATTTGTTTAAGGAAGCAGGAGTTCCTGATGGAGTAATTAACATGATTACAGTAGACGGACCAGTAGCTGGAGATGTGATCTTCAAGCATAAAGACTTTGCTGGATTGCATTTTACAGGGTCAACTGGAGTGTTCAGACATCTTTGGAAAGAAATCGGAGCGAATATTGAGAACTACAGAACTTATCCTAGAATTGTAGGGGAGACAGGTGGAAAAGATTTTATCGTTGCTCATAAGTCAGCTAATGCGGCTCAAGTTGCAACAGGAATTTCCAGAGGAGCCTTTGAATACCAAGGGCAGAAATGTTCAGCTGCCTCCAGAGCTTATGTGCCATCGAATTTGTGGCCAGAAGTAAAAGAGCAAGTTGTTAGAGACGTGAACTCATTTAAAATAGGTGATCCAGGTGATACTTCCAACTTCATCAATGCAGTTATCGATGAAAAAGCATTTGACAAGATTGCAGGATATATCGATTATGTCAAAGAGCAATCAGATGCGGAAATCATCGCTGGTGGAAACTATGATAAATCAAAAGGATATTTTATTGAGCCAACGGTTGTAGTAACTACCAATGCGAAGTTCAGAACGATGTGTGAAGAGATCTTTGGTCCAGTAATCACCATCTACGTTTACGACGAAAACGATTTCGAAGCAACACTAGAGTTGGTTGATGGAACATCAGAATATGCTTTGACAGGAGCAATTTTCTCGAATGACAGGTATGCGATTAATCTAGCAGCTAATAAGCTAGAAAACGCAGCAGGTAACTTCTATATCAACGATAAGCCAACTGGAGCAGTTGTAGGGCAACAACCATTTGGAGGAGCTAGAGGTTCCGGAACAAACGATAAAGCAGGTGCAGCCATGAACCTATTAAGATGGGTTTCAGCTAGAACGATCAAGGAAACTTTCGTTCCACCATCAGATTATAGATACCCTTTCTTAGGCTAATTCGAAATTGGAAATGCGAAATTCGGAATGATGATTTTCGAATTGTTAATTGCGTATTAAGAATTTAAAAGGCGGTCTTCGGATCGCTTTTTTTATTTGTTCTCTTCAACAAACTCCCCAATCGTACCAAAATAGATATCCGGTTGCTCTAACCACGGGTAGTGCGCACATTCCGGAATGATTTCTAGTCTGGAGTTTGGAATGATTTCATTTGCACTCATGGAAAAGACAATGGGGATGATGTCCTCTCGTCCTTGAATAATCAGAGTCGGTTTAGTAAATTTTGATAATTCCTCTGCACAATCGAATTTCACTTTGATCATATCTTGAAATACAAGTCCGTTGATTTCATAATTTGCTTGCGTAAGTCGAACGGCGATTTGATCCACGAATTCTTTTTTGTACAAATAAGCAGGGGCGAGGTGTTTTCCTCGGGCTATTTTTGTGGCAAAAGTGGTGTCTCCCGCATCCATTTTATCTTGGTAATAATCGAGTGAGTCTTGGTCGGACTTACTCAAACGACCTCTGATGTCCAATGTTTCGAATAATTTTAAATCATAACCTCCCGATGCTGAAAGAATTAAGCCTTGAATGCTATTCGGGTGTTTGGTAGCATAATAAGATCCCAGCATGCCGCCAAAAGAATGACCCAGAACAAACCATTTCTCAATTTTTAGTTCTTTTCTCAGGTTTTCGAGGTCTTCAATCATCACATCCAGACTAACATTTTCTTCACTAGGATTTGCTAAACGCGATTTTCCTGTTCCCCTTTGGTCGTAAATAATTGCTCGGTACTTCTTTCCAAATGTTTTCGCTAAAGGTCGGAATCCTTCAGATGACATGCCTGGACCACCATTAATGATCAGAAGAGGAGTTCCTTCACCATAAACTTCATAATGGGTTTTAAACTCTTCATTAGAATCAGCTGAGTTCTCATTTTTATTAGATTCTTCTACCGATGCACAAGAAAGAATAGCCAGAATTGAGGCGGTAAACAATAAGTTTTTCATGAAATAAATTTATTGAAAGATACTCCACGTTGATTTGCTCATTGGGGTAGAAATTGCTTGAATGATCTATTGAAATTAAAGCATCACCGCCGTACTAAACTTCACATGCTTGATAACAAACTGGCTCTGAACATTCGATACAGATTCCAGAGCCGAAAGTTTATTGATTACGAAATCTTGATAGGCAGCCATGTCTTCCACGATGATTTTTAAAAGATAGTCGTGAGATCCCGCAATGGTATAGCATTCTAATACTTCCGACATTTTTCGAACTGATTTTTCAAACTTCTCTAAATTTTCTTTGGTGTGTTTGTCAACACTGACAGCGCAATATGTGATGAGATCTTTCTCCACTTTTTCAAGATCAATCAGGGCCACATATTTCTTAATGAGCCCATTTCTTTCCAGTTTCTTAATTCGTTCATGAACTGGGCCGATTGTCAGGTTTAACTTAGCCGAAAGCTCTTTTATGGACTGTTTGGAGTCTTCCTGAAGTAGATTGATCAGTTTTATATCAGTTTCATCAAGTTTATATGCCATAATCTTTTTGGTTTTTGCGTAATGAATGAGCGTTTATTGATAATTATTATCGAGATTCGATTAAAATCCAGCAATTTTTATCGAAAATAAGTAAAAACTTGCAAATAATTCATTCTCTAGTGAAATTTGCAGAAAATAATTTTAAAAATGATCGAGATGGAAGAATTTATTTTGGAGGAATTAAGAAAAGACCATAAAAGATTACAGAAAATGAATCAAGAGTATATGGGTTATCCTTTGGCTAAAGATTTTTCATATCAGTCTTTAGCTCCCTTTCTTGATCTTCAGATGAATAATGTGGGAGATCCTTATACGCCTTCAACTCTGGGTATTGATACCAAGAAGAAAGAAAAGGAAGTTTTAAGTTTTTTCAAAAAATTACTTCGAGCACAAGAAGAGGAAACATGGGGATATGTGACCAATGGGGGAAGTGAAGGGAATTTGTATGGATTGTATTTGGCTCGAGAAATGTTTCCGAATGGTATGGTCTATTATTCTGAATCCACTCATTACAGTGTCCAAAAAAATATTCACTTACTCAATATTCCAAGTTTCAATGCGAT
>JAUICI010000223.1 GCA_030427935.1 Bacteroidia bacterium
CTCGAAGCAGTTTTGTTATCGGATCGTAAACCACTTGGATTTCGGTGAGATATTTGCCGTCTTTGTAGATGTGTTTCGCCATTAAATTGCTGTACTCATCATACTGAAACTCCTCTTTATAGACATGCTTTCCCATCACCGAAGATTCTTTTGTAATTGATTTCAAAAATCCTTTTTCGGTGTATTCATAAAGCGTTTTTCTTCTGCCTGAATGAACCGTCAACTTTTCTTCTTCTTTAAGCAAATAGCCGTTAGGATCGAAGTAACTAAACTTCTCTTGAAAAGGTTTCTTGTAGTTATTGTAATAAACGCGCTTTTCCCATTCTTCTGTATTTTCATACTTGGACGATTCAAAAGTGATCATATAACTTTTATCCAATTTAAAATGAACCTTATTTCGACCCTTGCTCATGTCGCGTCTGTATTCTGTTCGAACAATACGATTCAAAGAATCATAATCATAATGAGTCGAATAAAATCCATTTCGATCCGACTTCCTATGAATCGTCATATTGCCATCGGCATCATATTCATAAACATTGATGATGGTATCTCTCCCTCCGGCAATATTCACCGTTTCGTATTTGGCAATCATTCTGCCCAACGTATCGAAATTGTAAACATAAATCAAGTCATTATCTCGAATAATGTCCATAGAGGCTTTACTGGAATAATGTCCCAAGATTTTTTTAATCTTATTTGCTTTGATGAATTGGTGATTGAAAAAGGGCTGATCCGAAAAGGCATTTCCTTTCGAATTATCAAGCATTTGTCCAAATAGAAACAATGGACAAAAAAGAATCAATATGATTTGAATACACTTTCTCACTTTTCAAAAAACGCGATAAAAAGGGCATTATTGAGAGATGACACGAGTTTTTTTCAACAGTAAAAACTTAATTTGATCGTAAAGTCATGGTTTTCTGCATGCTTATTTCATCGGTTAAATAGATCAGTTTTGAATCCATTTCCAACAAGATCAAATCAGACAATCGATAGGTATATGACATGGTGTACTTAAATCGTTTGAGATTATCTGGAACGTTTTGTGGTCGAATTTGGCATTCAATTTGAAATTGATTTTCTTTTCGGTCAAATGCAACCATTTCAACGTAAATATTGCATTTAAAAACACCTATTTTTGTTGGAACCAGGGTTTTCCCATGATACTTTTCGCCTTTTACATATTTTGCTCCATTTAGCATGAAAATGGACTCCACTTCCGGGTAAAATTGGATACAATCGATCGAATCTGAATTCAAGTTGAGATTATCGATTGACCTTCTATTCAGCGTATCTAAAAGTTCCGCACAATTCTCTACAGCTACAAATCGAGTGGTGGAATCAATGGTGAAGAAAACCTTTACGTTATCTTTTAGTTTGGTTTTTCCTCCCGGAACAAAATCATTTCCTGTTGAATTATAGGTCATTTTAAATATCCCAAGACCGTAAGCCGTTTTTAAAAGATCTAGGTGAAGCGTATAGTTATCAGTCAAAAAATTTCCTTGACCATTAACTTCTTCAACTAGAGAATATTTGAATTTATAATTGAACTGATCTCCAACCTGGAAACTAGGTTTCAAATAGACTGTTGAATCTTCTTGACAAAATGAGCTAAGCGCTCCAAAAAAACAACTAAGAATTAGAATTATTCTTCGCATTTTCTTCCAGCCATTTTTGATGCTTTTCCATTCTTCTACGCATGAATCTCCTTGCAAAGAACATCATGAAACAAATTCCTGGGAAAATCAAATAAACTTGATTCTTACTCCATCCTCCAGAAATAATCATGTAGACTACAATGATGGTAGTTACTACTGCTAAGCCCAACCAGAAGGCTTCCATGATTTTGTTGTATGCTTTCATTTTACCGTATCTTTTTTCTTCATGTAATATTCACCAGAGGGCTGAATAATAAAAGGATCATTAAAATCTTCATCGGTAACCAAACCTACTCCAGTAAGCACTTTATTGTCTTTTTCAACAATTCTTACTGCTTTGGATGAAAAGATTTTATGCTTGACTTGATCCCATATTAACTCCTCCGTAAATAAGGTTCTCTCCGTTGCCAGACTTTTAAAAACCACACTATCCATGGCTCTCATCTTCTTGTCAAAGGTATAGACTTCTCCGTTCTTTGCAGATAGAAAGGACCGAACTTCTCCGCTTGGATTGTAAAAATTCAAAATAAAGCCTCCTTTTAATTTGGTTAGCTTCTCCTCAACGTATTCTTCAACAATGGCCGAAGTTAAAATCAATTGTACTCTTCCTGAATCGGTCACCACCAATTCAATATTCTCGGTCATTTGATCGGGTTGGTCATCATCCAAATTGAATTTATCGACCTTCTCCAAATCATTTTCACAAGAAAAAAATATTCCTGCCATGAAGATGACAGGAATACCTATTTTAAATATGTTTAACTGAATTTTCAAATTCAAATTAATCTCTCACTGTAGTCGTTTCTCCCCAACAAGATAAGGTGATCTGTTTTCCATTTTGCCAGCTCACTTTAAACTTCTCTTCTTTGGTTGGGCAACTTCTCTTATAAGTCGCTTTCAAACCACTTACGTTTGCTCCTGCAGCACCTGCTTTCTCTAAATAATCGATTGCTAGATAATAATTTGCTTTTCTATCAATTGTAGACTCCCCGCAAGAGTTCGCTGTTTGCGCGATACATTGTGCTGCAATTTTCAAACACTCACCTCTGTATTCCCCGCCAACAGATTTCGCTAAAGAGAAACAAGCTTTGTACTGTCCTTGTCTAAACATGATTCTCACTTTTCCAGCTTTGTACTTATCATTATTGTCAGGGTTATTATTCTTCAAGATTGCTATCTCATAATATTCTCCAGCTTTCTTGTACTCTCTCTTTCCTTCCAAATACTTACCATATTTATAAGCTCCTTCAGAAACCAAAGAGTCAGGCAATAACTCGATATAGATTTCGATTACTCTTCCATAAATTGGTGACTCAATACATTCCTTTTTATCCAAGATGTCTAATGCTTTCGAACAGAAATCCAATTTGTCTTCTCTCGACATGTCAGCAAACTGACCCACTTTTAGTTCGATCACATTTGTAATTTCGTCACAGCTTTTAAGTACTCTGTCAAACATGATCCCTTCAATCGCCTTTTTAATTTGATCTACATAAGGTCCTTGTGTTGGATCATCTTTCAAAGCATCCAAATGCTCATTCAAAATAAAATATTCCTTCACCAAAGTATCTCTCCATTTATTCTCTTTTGTTGTAGCATAAGACATATAAACAGAACTGAAATATTGATACATATAACTTACTCCGGCTTTTTCTTTTACTTCATCGATGTATTCACCTAAAATCGTTGCACATTTCACATGATTGATCTTCGATTTTCCTAAAAAGTATCCATATGAAGCGTTCCATTTAGACGACACATCCGTACACTGCTTAATTCTCAATTCGTATATCCAAACAACTGTATCGGCCAATTCTTTCTGACGTGCTTCGTCTTTTTCGGCTTTCCACATTGTTTCATAGGAATACTTTAAGTTATCGTAAACAATGTCGTTTCCAGCTGCCTTGTCACAAGCATCACAAAATTCCAATGCTTTTAAATACATCTTCGCAGCTCTCTTATAATTTTTCATTTTGATCTCCTCACCTGCAAGGGATCTATATTTCTTACATTCAACATCGTCTTTTTGTGCTCTTGAGAACGATGAAAAAGTCAGTAATAATGTTAAAATTAATGTGCTTGTAAACTTCATTTTCTATTTGTTTTTAGTCGTATTTTCGTTTTCTAAACCACAGGTTGTTTACACCCGGTGACAAAGATAGTCCAAAATATATGCCAACATATGATTCTTTCACCAAATTGTTTTCCGTTGTCCCTCTCTGACCCAAGCCAACACCGAGATTGATGGATGCCGAAGATTTTTTAATCGCCAATGGAAATCCGAGTCCAGCCGTCAATTCCATCATGGTAATTCTCGATCCCGAAGTACGAATTGCAGTTCCGGCATACTGAAAACCTAAACGGTAGTTGACACGTGCCATATAATTAATATTCGGACTCTTATCGTAATAGATATAGTGAGGTGTATACTGGATACCTAAACCTAACCTGTGGTATTCACCTAAATTATCTCCACTTACAACATCATTAAAAACAACTTGATATTGCGACCATGGTTCATAATCGTAATCGACA
This sequence comes from Bacteroidia bacterium, assembly GCA_030427935.1. Classification (GTDB taxonomy): domain Bacteria; phylum Bacteroidota; class Bacteroidia; order Flavobacteriales_D; family Crocinitomicaceae; genus JAGQYP01. The sequence goes on from JAUICI010000223.1 coordinate 4,197, forward strand.
CCAACAAGAATTCGATACTTATTGGTATGCCCAATATTGGTGTCTTTAAATTCTAAATTAATTCCTGTTCGGAAAATGTGTGGTAATTGCACTTTTCCTTCTACATCTTCAACAAATTCCACAGTATCAATCACATTTTCTACTCGAATATCCGAACCTATATAAATAAAGGTATAAGAGAAAATATCATCAAAAGCCTTCATTTTCGTACCAATTGAATAGGTAAACCCAAAATTCATGGCAAAAGCACGGCTAAATCTGGCTTGGTATTGCAAACCAAAATCACCAGAAAAACCTCGCATACGAAGCGAATTTGAAACTTTAGAATTGTAATAATTTGTTAGACTATTGTCAAATTCAAGTAGACGAACAGATTCATTTCTTCCAAACAAATATTTACCATTTGCTCCAATCGAGATAATGTGATTTCTTTCTGATAAGACTCTTCCGGGAAAACCAAGGAATACATTGTATAATCCTCCTTCACC